>NZ_JBXUJJ010000005.1:0-259537 GCF_059115485.1 Parageobacillus sp. NEAU-HV-2 | reverse complement strand
TCTCCTCTTCTGCACTCAAGTCCCCCAGTTTCCAATGACCCTCCACGGTTGAGCCGTGGGCTTTCACATCAGACTTAAGGGACCGCCTGCGCGCGCTTTACGCCCAATAATTCCGGACAACGCTCGCCCCCTACGTATTACCGCGGCTGCTGGCACGTAGTTAGCCGGGGCTTTCTCGTTAGGTACCGTCACCGTACCGCCCTATTCGAACGGTACTTCTTCTTCCCTAACAACAGAGCTTTACGATCCGAAGACCTTCTTCGCTCACGCGGCGTCGCTCCGTCAGACTTTCGTCCATTGCGGAAGATTCCCTACTGCTGCCTCCCGTAGGAGTCTGGGCCGTGTCTCAGTCCCAGTGTGGCCGGTCACCCTCTCAGGCCGGCTACGCATCGTCGCCTTGGTGAGCCGTTACCTCACCAACTAGCTAATGCGCCGCGGGCCCATCCGTAAGTGACAGCCAAAGCCGCCTTTCAACCAAAGACCATGCGGTCTTCGGTGTTATCCGGTATTAGCTCCGGTTTCCCGGAGTTATCCCGGTCTTACGGGTAGGTTGCCCACGTGTTACTCACCCGTCCGCCGCTAACCAAACAAGAGCAAGCTCTTGTTCGGTCCGCTCGACTTGCATGTATTAGGCACGCCGCCAGCGTTCGTCCTGAGCCAGGATCAAACTCTCCATAGAAAGTTGATTGGCTTATTCCTAAGCTTCAGCACCGACACCACATGGTGTCTTGTCGCCTTCGCTTTTCGTTGTGGACGCTTCGTTTTGTTCAGTTTTCAAGGAACATTTCTTCATCAGAACAGCTTCTTTATGATAACATAGCGCTTTTTTGTTGTCAACTATGTTTTTTATTATCATCACGCTGTTTAGCGATCGAGGTTCGTCGATCGATTAGCGACGCTATTTAATATATCACCTTCTTTTTAAAAATGCAACCCCCTTTTTTAATTTTTTTGTGTTTCCACGAAAGCTTTGTATAAATCATCAACATAACCGCTACAGGACTCTTTTTCATCACTTACACTTACAATTTAATCGAGTAGGTGCTAGAAATCAACCACGCCATCTTCCCGTAAATAACAGAATAATAAAATCACATGCTACATACATATTAAATATACTTATTTTCCCCAGTTTATTCTCGAATAAACAAACCCAGATAATCACTTTCTGAATATAAAATTCACCATATACATTCAATGAAAAACATTTATTTTGAAGGAGGAAAATATGATTCGAATTCAACAATCAGCCGTCGACAGCAATTTATTCGGCCCCTCTTCTCTTTCCAAAAGTCAAGAAAAAATATTTGCAGCGTTATTAAAATCACCGAAAACGTATGTATACGAAAATAAACATCAGCTTTTATTCGAGATCGTCCTTCGCGACCGCATCGTTCATTCTGCTGTGGCGCTCGCTAAAAGCAAAGTAAGATTCGCCACTTTCCGTTTTTCCAAATGCAATGAACAATTTTGGATACGAAATGAATTAGGCGGGTTTCAATTAAGAAAGGAAGTGCTTCCTGCAGATGCAATAAACGACATTTTCGTCAACAGCCATTTGTACGCCTTTGAGTGCGCGACCGCCATCGTTATCGTATTTTACAAGGCAGTGCTGGATGTTATTGATCAGCAGACGTTTAATACGTTATTTTCTAATCTTTTATTATACGATTGGCATGTTGATAAAGATTTAGGAATCAAAACAAAAAAGGGAGAAGATTATCTTCCTGGTGACTGTCTTTATTTTAAAAATCCTGAATTCGATCCGCAAACGCCGCAATGGCAAGGAGAAAATACAATTTATTTAGGCGACGACCTTCATTACGGACATGGAATCGGAATTAAAACGACGGAAGGAATCATCGCCGCTCTGAATAAAAAGAGAAAAAAATCCGCGACCAAATCAGCGTATCTGCTTCCACAAACAACAAGAGTTGATTTTGCTTACTTATCGAAGTTCGCGAGCAATTTAGAACACTATCGTCTTCCAATGAACAATAAATTAATTACAGGGACGATGGGGTCAGCTACTTTCTTGTATTGGTAGCGGCCCTTTTCGATTTTCTCCCCACAAATATATCCCGATTCCTGTTAAAATGAAAATACCTCCGATCCATTGGGATGGCTGAATCATCTCCCCAAGTAAAAAGTAGGCTAATATAGACGCTCCCACTGGTTCAAATAAAATGCTCATCGAAACGGTTGCCGCGCTTACCCATTTTACCGACCAATTCATTAAAGAATGGCCTAGCAGTGTCGGCACAATGGCCAATAAGACAAAGCATAGCCAGTCTATTTTTCTATAGGAAAGCAGTGGAAGACGAAACGCAATTACGTAAAGAAAAAGCACGAAAGAACTAATTCCGTATACAATATATGTATATGTCATCAATGATAGACGTTTGCGCAATTCTTGACCAAATAGCCAATATCCTGTTACCATTGCACATGCTAACAGTGCCAACATATCACCAAATAATGCTTTGCCGCTGACTTGAAAATCGCCCCAGCTGATGATCACGCTTCCGGTGATTGCTAATAGGGCGCTAAACAATGCTCCTGCAGTGAGACGTTCTTTAAAAAACACATATCCGCCAACAAACGCAAATAACGGCTGCAATGTTACAAGTACAACAGAACTGGTTACGGAAGTATAGTTCAGCGACTCAAACCAAAGAATAAAATGAAATGCTAATAAAACTCCAGAGAAGACTGAAAATGCCCAATCGCGACAGGAGATTTCTTTTAATTCGCTAATATATCTGATAAAAAAAGGTGTCATCAATAACACCGTAAAAAAAAGTCGATAAAAGGCGATAACGGAAGCAGGAGCATGCGCCCATTTTACAAGAATAGCAGAAGTAGAAACGGAAAGCGCTCCTACAAATAGGGCTAAATATGGTTTGAACACATTTGATGGCTTCATTATTCATCCCCTTAATCAATGTTTTATCATTATTATACCAATATCGAAACAAAAGAGGTGATTGCCGTGATGTTCGATCCATTTATTAAATTAGGAATATCTGCTGTATTAGGATTAATTATCGGACTGGAAAGGGAATTAAAACGAAAGCCTGTTGGCTTAAAAACTTGCTTAGTTATTTCCATTTCCAGCTGTTTGTTAACGATTGTCTCGATCGAATCTGCCTATGTATTCCCACTAAAAGACCATATTACGATGGATCCGCTCCGTCTTGCCGCGCAAATTGTATCAGGCGTTGGTTTTTTAGGAGCTGGGGTTATTTTACGGCGGGGAAATGATAGTATTACAGGATTAACTACAGCCGCGATCATTTGGGGAGCGGCTGGCATCGGAGTTGCCGTCGGTGCCGGATTTTATTGGGAGTCGGCCTTCGGGGTGGCATTATTAATTGTAAGCGTAGAACTTATTCCTTTTCTCATCAACTTTTTCGGACCGAAACAACTGCGGGAAAAAGAAATTCTATTGCAAATCACCGTGGCAGATACAAAAAATATTGCCGATGTCATCGAAAAAATAAGGCTGCAACACATCGATATTAAGACGATGCGTATTAAAGATTTAGACAACAACCAGCACTTAATTAAATTAAAAGCCGTTATCGATCAAAAGCGGGCTGCCGCCGACGTCTACTATGCGATCCGCAGCGTCGATTCAATCGTCCATATTGATATTGAGAGCGGCTGATCTGTTTCACCTTTTCCAATAAAAAGCCGCATAAAATACTATTGCATTTCCAAAAAAGCATATATATAATTAAAAACGGACAGGAAATAATTGATGAAATGGGGCATTAGCTCAGTTGGGAGAGCGTCGTGCTGGCAGCGCGAAGGTCACCGGTTCGAGCCCGGTATGCTCCATTGAAAAAACCCTTGCGTGGCAAGGGTTTTTTCTTTTACTCGTATACTAATTCTAATCTCTTCTGTCATTTCTTCTTCTTAACCCTAACAGTCCTGCTAGACCAAATAAACCAATCCATCCCCAATCTGTATCGTCATCATCATCGTTATCAACAGCATCTGTATTTTGAGCCATGTGAGTTATTTGGTTTGTGTTGTTATTGATGTCAATGCTGTTATTTTGAGCGTAAACAGCTATCCCAAAAAGCATCAATGTAACTGATAGAGCACAAAGTGAATGGAGAATTTTTTTTAACACGGTTTTCGCCTCCTTTTAATAATTGTTAACTTTAATGTGTCCAATAAAAAGAACAATTATTCTGTAGATATAAAGGAGTCATTATATTCAACAAAGGAGAAATCAATCGCACTCACAAGGCACAGATCGTTCTACAAAAAAAGGGAAAGCAGTTATTATCAAATGGATTAAGGCAGAGATTGGTGATTACTTTGTTATTCCACTAACGGGGAGCGATAGTTCAATAAGACATACAAAAACACCGGTTTATGTCGGTCTTTTTTCCGTGGTTTAAAAATCAACATTGAAATATAACAGGGCCAATCATAAAAAAGTAAAAGCTTGCGGCATCGCAAGCTTTTAGATTAACAATCCGAACCTTTCACATTGAGCGGCGGTGGAACTAGCCAACCTTTTTCTTTGTTCATTCTAAGCAATTTAGCACCATATTGCGCTTTTTTCATGTGAAATTGACCATACATTAAAGCAATATCTTCCCTGATGCACTGCCCCATAATTGTACTACATGCCACTAAACCGGCTGCAATATCTTTACCAAGCATTGCAGCAATTTCCGGGTCAGTAAATCTCGCACCTGCAGGAATATCTTCCAAACACGCTTTTGGCCGTTCTGGCGGTGATGGCGGAAGTGCTATTCCATTTTCTTTTAACAAGTTTTCTGTTTCTTGTATTTCCGGTTTTAGAACGTTTTCGATGCTATCCTGGATAAAACTTTTTAAATCCTCATCACCTGCATGGTTGAGTAATGTTTGATATCCGGCTAATAATCCTTTAGCTGTCAGTAAATACGACCATACACCAAATACTTCTCCGTAGTGCATCGGTTCTTCTTTTGGATTACCGCTTAAAATTCCCATAATAACCCTCCTAACAAAATTCATTTATCACCTTTTCTGTAGATAATATGGATTAATCGAAATACAATTATGCAAAGAAAAGTAAAGTTTCTAATTATTAATTAACCAAGGAGTCCAGGCGAAAATCATTGCCGAACGGCTCGGCCATTCCGACATTCGAGTAACGATGGACATATTATGGACATGCCCTTCAGAAAGCAGATCATGAATCCGTGAATAAACTCGATCATTTATTTACAAATACGCCGTCACAGATAAAATAATTGTTGGGGAGTTGTTGACAAATTGTTGACGAAGTCCGTCAACAACTACCCTAAATCACCCTATTTTATCCGAAAGCAATATGGTAAAATCCTTGTGGCAACGGGTTTTTTCCTAATTGGCTATTTTGCATCCTACCGCGCACGTTGGACTGGCAGCGCGAAGGTCACCGGTTCGAGCCCGGTATGCTCCATTGGAAAAACCCTTGCATGGCAAGGGTTTTCTTTTTTAGCAAAAAAGGATCCTATTATAAAAATTGCGCGTTGACTCATATTGAAGGAGGAAAAATAGATGAGAAAGTTAGCAAGTTTGCTGGCAGCAGTCTTATTCACTCTCTTTTTTTCAACCAGCAGCTTCGCCCATCCAGGTACGCTGGACGAACTAGGCGGACATTTCCGCAATTCAGACTGCATGTACTTGCTGCATGAACCGACAGCACTTGCGATGCAGGCCAAAAATAAAGCAGAGCTTGTCCAATTGATCAAAAAATACAATAGCAATGCCAAGTGCACCCGACAGCTGACGGCGGACAAAATTGACCTAGAAGGACATACGCTGGGCGGAAACTCTGCAACGAAATCAAATTCGTCCGCCACATTGCAATTAGGAAAAAAATATCCAGCAACATTAGTGGAGTGCATTGATGGAGATACAGCAAAGTTTATCGTCAACGGCCGCGAATATACAACCCGCTTTCTATTCATCGATACCCCAGAAAGCACGATCGAAGTCGAGCCGTATGGAAAAGAAGCAAGCCGATTTACTTGTTCCCGCTTAAAACAGGGAAGCATTACATTGGAAACTGACGGCAGCACGCTGTTTGATAAGTATCATCGTTTGCTCGCTTGGGTGTGGGTAGGAAACAAATTGCTGCAAGAAGAAGTGACCAAAGCAGGACTGGTCGAAGATTTTTACGATTACGGAGATTATAAATACGAAGGTCGAGTCCGCGCCGCCATGGCGGAGGCGAAACGAAGCGGCGCGGGAATGCATGGCCATTCATCCGCGAAAAAACCTGATTCTTCCCGTCAACAACAAACGGCGGAAGAGAAAACACCCGCGCCAAACTCACCGGCACAAGAAAATGCAGCGCAGCACGATGACCAGCAAAAGCAGCGCGATGCAAAGGCCGATGAAACAAATTCATTTCTTTACTTGCTTATTGGCGCAGCCGCGATTATCATCATTTACGCTTTCACCCGCAAATAATATGATGCGGCTATATGCAACGGCCGCACCCAACAAACAAAAGGAGCTAACGACTAGCTCCTTTTGTTTCAATAACGGCGGACCGGAATCTGTTACTGCTTCGGCAGCAACTCTTCAATCAAAGATTGTTCAGATGATGGCGCCGCTGTGGAGAAAGATGCGCCGTTTAGCCGCTTAAAACCATATTTCTCTAACCGCTGTATTTGCTCTTCCGACAGGTCATTATAGGCAATCACCGAAGGCGTGCCGGACGATTTGTAAATTAAATTGCCTGTTACCGGACATTGAAACGCGTCCGCAACAAACCCTTCACCATCTTGAATCGTAAATAAACGAACCGGCATGACGTTCATATACTTCCCTCTTTCTGCTGGTATCTGTTATTATGACTGTCCTATTTTTCGCATTCTATACAATTCTTTTTCCGACGATAATCAAATCGCGCTCGATGCCATCCAATTCCGCGACCCGCGGAAGGCGGCCCCATGTTTCAAAGCCGAAGCGCGAGAACAGGCGCAAGCTCGGTTCATTATGGGCAAAAATAAAGCCTAACAACGTTTTAATATCGAAATTTGGCGCTTCCTCCACTGCTTTTTGAAGCAGTTGCTTACCGATTCCTTTCCCGCGATATGCTTCAGAAATATAAATGCTGATTTCTGCTGTATGACGATAGGCCGGCCGTCCATAAAACGATTGAAAACTGAGCCAAGCGCACACACGACCGTCCTGTTCCATTACCCATAGCGGACGTGTATGCGGGTTATGGGCCAAAAACCACGCCTCCCTGCTTTCTACCGACACCGGTTCGAGATCCGCGGTAACCATTCTGGTTGGAATCGTTTCATTATATATTTGCACGATTGCAGGCAAGTCTTCTTTTTTCGCATCCCTAATCATCGCATCTCCACCTTTTTCAATGTGCATTTCGTTTACCGAAAACAGGTTCAGAGGGAATATAATCATACATATTAACGAGAGAGAAGAGCAGCTATAAACCGGACTCGTTTACCTCGTCTCATCGGCCGCGTTTCCTGGTCCATTACGCAAACGATGTACACCTCTATTTTACCAAAAATGACGGACGATTTTGATACTTCTGCTGTTTTATGTGTTTACTACCGCAATTGGCGTCTACAATTTCTTCCGCTATATCAAAATGGCATTCAGCAGCGTGTTATTCTCGTTAGGCGGATATAGACTCATATACGGATTTGCCGATGCCATCCTTCTTGCCTGTTCCCCCTATTGACAATGCGTGTGATGCGTCTAGGTAAACAAGCGTCTTCATAAACGAAAGGAACTGCTTCGATGTAGAAGCAGTCCCTTTTTCTTATCTCCATGTTATGGGAATCCCGTGATCATACAAACGCAAAAAAGTGGAAAAATGAACGACAAACTCCGTAAACGAACATGCTTCGTCTGCCGGAAACTCGTAGTTCTCAAAAAACGCCTCCAGCACCTCTTCGTCTACTTCCTCCAATAGACGCGATGACAAGAGCGGATAATGAATTTCCTCCCACCAGCGCTCATATCCGTAATCGGCAAACATTGCCTTTATCTGCCCGTCCGTCACTTTGCACGCTCCTTCCCTCATTTTTCGCCTATACCAGTATCGTTTTTTCCAAAAGACACAAACAAAAAACGCCGAAAACACGGCGTTTTTCCTGATTACTCATCGTTCTTCACTTAATTCGGCTACCGGCACGTCGCGCTGCTCATGAAGGCGACCATCACGCAAATGGACCGTAGCCATTTGCTTTTCCTCATCATAACCGTCAATCCAGACAGATACGCCATTATAATAGACAGGAATATCCGCCGGAGAAGAAACAATTTGTTTGACACGATTCATATCCATAAAGCCATTTCTCTCCTTTCTCGTATTCATCATGTAGTATGAAAGCGAAAAGGAATTTTTATGCAAAAAAAGGAGCAAAACGGTCAACACTAACTTTGTAAAACAATGGACCAAATGGAGGAAACCGATGAAAAACTGGGATATACTCACATCGTATTTGCGCCTTCCTATCTTTATGCGATTGCTGTTGGTGGGAAGTGCGCTGCTAATTCTTTTTGGCCTGCTTATTCATCTCGTCGAACCATCCACCTTCCATAACGTATTCGATGGCATATGGTGGGCGATTGTCACCGCGGCAACGATCGGCTACGGCGATATCGTCCCGAAAACGACGGCAGGGAAACTCGTCGCCATTCTGTTTATTTTGTTAGGAACAGGGGTGATTACGACGTATTTCGCATCCGTATCCGCAGCCACCGTAGCAAAAGAAACGGCTTTATTGAACGGTCAGCTGAGCTATAGAAAAAAGGGACATGTGATCATCGTCGGTTGGAATGAGCGGGCGCGCGAAGTGCTGGCACAATTAACGAAATCCCATCCATCTTTTCGCTGCGTGCTCATTGATGCGACATTAAACGCGCTGCCGATTTCCTATAAAAATGTCCATTTTATCAAAGGAAACGCCAGCTACGATGACGTTTTGCAGAAAGCAAACGTCACTGAAGCGCAAATGGTTTTGATTACCGCTGACCAGCATAAAAACGAAGCAGAGGCGGACAAAGACTCCATTTTAACACTTCTGGCCGTCAAAAGCTTAAACCCTTCCATCTATGCCATTGTCGAAATATTAACCGAACAGCACGTCAACAACGCACGGCGGGCCGGCGCTGACGAAGTGATTCAAACCAACTTGCTGTCCAGCTTCACAATGGCAAACAGCCTTCAGTCGCCAGGCATGTCCAAAGCGATCGAAATACTGCTCTGTCAGCTTCACGACAGAAAACTGCGGCTGATCCATGCCGAAGAATGGTGCATCGGCAAAACGTTTTCCGAGAGCAGCCAGTTGCTATTGGAAAAGCAGATGGTGCTAATCGGTGTCATGAGAGGGGAAGAAGGACATATGAATCCTTCTCCGCAATTCATGATTGAAAAAGGCGACCGCCTGTTTGTGCTGAGTCCTTAGTCAAGCAAGCGGCGTTCCAACTCTTGCACAAGCACTTTCCCGACGCTAATATATTTTTTCGGAAATGTCGCATCCGGATCTTGCGGCTCGGAAAATTGATTAAAAGCGGCGCCTATGTTACCACCATCGGCATGGTCGTCTAAGCCGCTTTGATATTGATGGGACAATAAAAACGGCCTGCCGATCTCCACCGTCGTTCCATGCGAATCGAGCTGTCCGTCCACTGCTTTAAACGGAACACGCAAAAATTGGTATCCGGCTTCATCGTCAATTTTATAGTCAAAATAACCATGATCATAATCCCAATTGCCGCCAATCGTATAACCGAGCGGTTTTAATTGCTCTTCTAGCTTATACAGTTGAAAGGTTTTTCCTTCTAAACGCGATGGAATTTCAATCATGTCAAACAAGCCTCCTTTTTCCTTTATGATTTCCTATTTGGCGATCATTTAAATAAAATTCATTCTACTATTCACATTGGAAAATATTTGTATTTTTTTACTCATCCCTTTAGAAAAATATTGTTCCCCCATTTTCAATGTCGTCGACCTCCAATCGTGCAAAAAGTGCGGGAGATCGACGACACTCTTTTTTCTCCATCTTCCTTACAGCCATCAATCTTCCTTTATATTCGCAAAATTTTCTAAACAGTGTATACTAGATGTAGCCATTTCAGAAAAATGTTGATATATCAATGTTTTTTGGGGGTTGTATCTTAACTATGAGGAATTGAAGCCTTTTCTCGTCCCCCTCCTGTGACTTTTTTGCATTGTCTTTTGCCGTCGTATCCGGAGGTTTCGCATGTATATTTTTGCAGCAGTTGGCAATGTTTATTTTGCCTCCCATGACTCTTGTGGAAAAAACATCTTCCGAAATAAATTTGATTTCCTTACACGATCCTCTTTTTCCAAAAGAAAAGTATTACTCCTTTGCCATAATGCTCTTAAAAAATTCTAAAATATATAAAAAATAAGGACTTCCTATCGGCATCTCCTCCTAAAGGAAGTCCTTGTTCATATATCACGCTATAGATTGAAAGAAACGGTCAGGCCATTCCATTTTAGGATGAAAATTGTAGAGCAAGCATTCTGTAAATATTACGGCGTTTACCCATCTAGTTTTGTACATAAGCGGCTTTTTATTCAGCCATTCCAATGGGTCTACCTCGACTGAAAAATTGGTATATTCCTCAAAAGTGCCTTCAAACCCTTTGGGCCAAAATCTCTTTAAAGGGTGGGAAGGTACACGGCCTCCGTTTTTCACATGTTCATAAGTTTCTTTGAGCCAATGAGGCAATGTAACGCCTGTTAGCGGCTCTTTCATGCTTTCCCATCCACAAAGAAGCGAACCATGCTTTCCCCATTCAATTCTAATAATGGCTCTCTGCTGATTGCTATGTGCTTCTTTCACAGCATCCTCTGATTTGAGGACACGGGAGTGGAACCAGCACATAACATTGGTCACGACTTCTGTTTTCGGATCATATTCGATCCAAATCTCTTCATGATCACATGGTTCATAATCATCAGGAAAATCATAGTCATCTTCCCAAAATAGATGATAGCCGATTATAGGCTTAGTCGGATGATGTACTGCAACAACGTCTTTTAGCGGAAAACATTCTTTTGGATTCATCAGCAGTATTGGACAAAATTTTTGAATCAGCCGCTCTTCCATTTCAGTAAGCGGGAGTAGCGGATCCATCTCCAATACTTTACGGTACTGTTCTCCTGCTTTGCGCACATGACCATCTAAATGTAAGAACTCTGCCAGCTGTGACACATAGCTCACATTATTAGGATCCGCCTTGATTAAAAACTCCAGCTGAGAAATCGCCAATTGATAAAAATCAGTACCAGAAATCCTTTCCCCCTTAACTAACTCTGTGATTTCCCCATTTCTTTTCTTCCATTCATACAAAAACGTATCTATCAAATGAATGCCCCCCTAAAATTCCTTAGCTATTTGCTGATCCCTTAACTCCACTAGTCTTCTTACTTCATTGCTGGTAATGGAATGGACGTCCATCCCTAAAAACTTTTCCATTGCATGAGAATCGTCGATCGTCCATACTAAAACGGGAAGACAGCGAAACATAGCATAATCGATTAATTCTTCCCGGCATAAGTGATAATTGATGTTTATTCCACAACACGAGGCAGTAATAGCATCCTGGCACGTTTCCTTAATAAACGACTCATAATCCCCATTATAAGTTTCATACAAGCTCACGCTTGCATTTAACAAAACTTGATACGGACGGTGACGTTTCTTCAAATGAAGCGCTCTTTCCTTTTCGCAGCCGGTTATGATGGTATAATCCCTCATATTATGCTTTTCAACCGTTTCAATCATTGGATCGATAGCTCTGTCTTCTTTCACGTCCAGATTAATGACCCGGTGATATTCTTTGACAATCGGCAACACTTCCTCCAGCCGAATGATCTCGTCATACTTGGCCAGATGATTCAGTTCCTCAAATAATAAATCCTGAACCCGCCTCATTCCGCTTGGAGTCATGATTTCTTCATCGTGCAAAAGAACAACAACTCCATCCTTTGTAGACCGAACATCCACTTCAATGATATCTGCTCCCGCCTTTAATCCTGCCAATACAGAATGAATGGAATTGGGCGGTGTATTCATGCAGCCGGTATGAGCAGTAATTAACGGCTTTTTCAAAATTATCACACCCGTTTTTTCATAGGTTTATTGTTTTCATCAACTCATCGTGGATTTTTCCGTTGGAAGCGATAAGTGAATCATGAAAAAGTTGGTAATTATTTCCATCTTTATCCGTGACCTGTCCCCCGGCTTCTGTCAGAATCAAAATCCCTGCAGCTGTATCCCACGGATTGAGACCTTCATGCCAGAATCCAGTAATCTTTCCTGATGCAACTAAACATAAATCCAAGCTTGCTGCACCGAACATGCGAATGTTGCGGCTCTTCCCTGCTAACTTATCGATTTGCTGAATGACACGAGATCCTGATTTAAAATCACTAGCCTGAAACCCTGTTGCTACAACTGCTTCAGCCAATGTTGCCTCTTCTCCAACTCGGATAGGGCGTCCGTTCAAATAAGCACCAAATGACTTTCTTGCCGTATAAAGATCGCCAGTTATCGGATTGAATACAACACCAATTATAGGTTTTCCGTCCTTTACGACTCCAAGCGAAACGGAGAAATGAGGAATGTCGTGAATGAAATTGGTCGTGCCATCAATCGGATCGATGATCCAGCCATAACCCGAATCATGATTTTTCAACACTTCATACGCATTGTCCTGACCACAATCCTCCTCCGATAAAATCCAATGGTCAGAATAATCTTCTTGGATTTTTCCCCGCAGAAAATCCTCACTCAACTTATCAACCTCTGTCACAAGGTCGAAAACATTCTTTTTTTGCTCAATTTTCCCTTTGTCCCCTAAGCGGCACTTGATCAATCGACCGGCTTGTAATGCATATTCAATCGCTGCGTTATACAAAACTTGCTCCAAATCCTGTGTCATTTTTATTGCCATTTTTCTTTCATCCTTCACTCCTAACTATGAGACGAATTCCTTGACTTGTCCTTGATTCGCACATTCTTTTTTCAAACTTCTTCCCGTCGCTGCATCAAACAAATGAATAGCAGAAATGTCGACTGATATTTCAATTTCACGGCCATATTCCATTCTAGTGTTTGGTTCAACAAAAAAGCGAACCTGTTCATTGCCGACTTTTACATTAACTATTTGCGAATAACCAATAGGCTCAACCATATTTACCACACCTTTGAGGCGAATATTCCCGCTGTCTCCTAATTTTAAATCGTGAGGACGAATTCCAACATTTACGTCTGTCTCTCCTCCATGAAAATTGAGGAACTCGCGATCTAATTCAATGGTCATGTTTCGTAAATGAAGCTGGTTGTTCGATAGTTTTCCTTTCAGAAAGTTCATCGGAGGCGTTCCGATAAACTGAGCGACAAAATAGTCTTTCGGATACTTATATAATTCCATCGGCGTACTGTACTGAATGATTTTTCCCTCTTTCATGACCGCTATACGGTCAGCCATCGTCATCGCTTCTTCTTGATCATGGGTAACCATAATAGTTGTGATGCCCAATTCTTTTTGGATGCGGGAAATTTCCTCTCTCATTTCAATTTTTAATCTGGCATCAAGATTGGACATTGGCTCATCTAATAACAGTACCTTTGTTTTTTTCACGATGGCACGCGCCAAAGCAACACGTTGCTGCTGACCTCCAGATAATTCGCTCGGTTTTCGACCTAATAAATGCCCAAGCTGCACCATTTCAGCCGCCTGTTTCGCCCGCTTTATCCGTTCTTCTTTTGAAACTTTCTGTTGTTTCAATGGAAATGCGATATTATCTAAAACCGTCATATGCGGATATAAGGCATAACTTTGGAATACCATGCCGATATTTCGATCCTTTGGCTCTAAATCATTGACACGCTGGCCGTCAAAATAAATTTCGCCGCTGTCTGGCTTATAAATTCCAGCAATCATAAGCATCGTTGTAGACTTTCCGCAGCCGCTCGGTCCAAGGAGAGCAACAAACTCCCCGTCTTCAATCGTCAAGTTCAAGTTATCAATCGTATTCGTTTTCTTATTGAACGATTTACAAATATTTTTTAACTCGATTTTCATACGCTCTTCCCTCCTCCAGCACTTACCTGCATCAATGATTTTTGCGTAAAAATGAAAAACAGTAAGACCGGCAACATATAAAATAGCGATACAGCACTTAATAGCCCGTAATTAACCAAATTTGGATCACTGATTAATCTTTGGAGATAAGAAGACAAAGTGACATTTTCATCACTTAAAATAAACGTGTATAAAAGCAAAAATTCAGACCAACCAGATAAAAACGAGAAGATGCTAATTGCCGCAATTCCAGGCTTAATCAACGGAAGCACAATGGTAAACCAAACCTTCAAACGGCTGCATCCGTCAATCAGTCCAGCCCACTCTACATCCCATGGCACATCATCAAAAAATCCTTTTACAATCCACGCTGTCATAGGAATTTGCAGGGCTGTTTTCACTAATACAACCCCAAAAAGGGAATCAAACAACCCCATAAAATTCAAAATATAATACACCGCAATAAGCAGAGCGACACTCGGAAAAGCATGCAATAGCAACGTAGTCTTCATTAACGCCTGACGTCCTGGGAATTCGATCCGAGCTAAAGCATATCCAGCCATGACGCCGATGATGACTTCCAAGATGGTAAGAGTTCCTGAAAAAACGAAGGAATTCCAGGTTGCCTTCCAGATACTTGGGAGCGTGCTTCCTCCATGCTCCACGTTCGACCATAAAAACCGCCAGTTTTCTAATGTGAAATGAACAGGGATAAAACCGTATTTCATTTGTTCAGAAAAAGACCTTAACAAAAGCCACAAATACATTAAAATAACTGGAAGCGTAGTCAACCCCAAAACACCATAAGCAATAATGTAAGGAATGCGCTTTTTCCATTTGGAGACAGGTTTGAGTACACGTTCTGTTTCCACACGGTAACTGGTTGCTTCCATTTCAACAGCTCCCTTCTTACTCGATTCTTGAAGAACCCATCATTTTTTTCATTCCAAACAATTTCCACATGATAAACGAAAAGATCAATGCGATCAAAACAAGAACAAGAGAAATAGCGGAACCATAGCCAAATTCGAAATTCCGAAAAGCTTTATGATACGAATACAAAGCTAGTACTTCGCTTTCAAATAAAGGACCTCCGTTTGTAAGCAAGAGAATATATTCATAGGATGTAAGCAAAGACAAAAACTGCCATAGTGTTACAAACATTAGCGGCCAACGCACAGCCGGGATAATAATATCTTTAATGATCGACCATTGAGAAGCTCCATCTACGTTTGCGGCGTAGAACAAATCTTTCGGTATGGACTTAATAGCCGATGAAAAAATAATCATCCCAAACGAAGCTCCAATTAATCCATTTGCTAAAATAACAGCGGTCATCGGGTGAGTTGTCAGCCATTCCTTAGGCGGCATATGAAAAAGAGCTCGCAAACTATTTAACACTCCATATTCACTTGGATCAAAAAACCATAACCAAAGAAGCACATACACGACTGGCGGGGAAATTCGCGGCAGCATCCAAATCGTCCGAAAAAACAGGCCGACGGATTCTTTTTGAATAAAGTAGGTTGTCAAAATGCCCAAAGCCAGACCAAAAAACACATTAATCAATAATGTGAAACCGACGTAAATGATGGTGTTTTTCACAATCAACAAGATATTCGGATCGGTCACAAGCTTTTGAAAGTTCGCCAATCCGTTAAAATACCACCTCATGGCAGAATCCATGCTGGTAAACGCCAATATGGCTATTAATATAACAGGGAGAAAAAAGAAAAGGGAGATAAGAATAATGAACGGTCCAAGCATAATGGCAGGTAACTTCCACTTTTTTAAAACAGATCCCACTTTTCTAACCTCCTTTAAAGATGATACCTGGCAGGAATGCGCCAGGTATCATCCGCTTTTTTATTCTACAATTTTTAATTGATCGCCAAGGTCATTTTTCAACTGTACCTCTAAATCTTTCAATGCTTCTTTCGGCGTTTTCTTTCCAAGCTCTACTGCTTGAATGGCATCAAATACTGCTTTGGAATACTTAGGGAATCCTTCATGGTTCGGAAGGAATGTCGTATATTCAAGCATGTATGTCACATTCCCCAATGTTGCATTTGCTTTAAAGTCCGGATGTTCTGCAGCACTTTTTGTGACAGGAAGATGGAACGTCTTTACGTCATGCTCCGCTTGAAGTGCAGGATCAGCCACAAGTTCCAACAAACGTTTCACTAATTTAGGATGTTCTGTTTGCGATGAAACGGTATATACGAATGGGTGAGAAAGAGTAATTGGTTTTCCGCCTTTTTCTGCTGCAGGAATAAGCATCATACCAAAGTGCTCATTGACCCATTTTTCATTCACTTTACCCAATTTTTCGTGGAAATTGTCTTGACCCCAGTTAAATACGTTCCAAATGCCGCCGTAGTAGAACAATGCCTTCCCGTTTACTACGGCCTTGTGAATACTGCTCCATTCCATTTGAGTAAGATTATCCGGTATTAATTTTTTCTGTGCGATTTCATAGTAATAGTTCAACTGTTTTTCAACGGCTTTTTTATCTAATACAATTTTATTTTCTTTAGGATCATATAATTTTCCGCCAAAATTGTAAACCATTACATGGAAATCAGGACCATCTACCGGACGGTGAATAATGCCAAATTGCACTAATCCCTTTGCTTTCGCTTCTTCAGCTAATTTCGTCATATCATCCAGTGTAAATTCGCCGTTCTTTACTTTTTCCGGAAGATTATTAATTTGCTCTTCGCTCCAACCAAGCTTTCTCAAAACATCCTTATTGTAGAAAACAGGACGTGCTTCCGTATCTTGCAAAGCACCCCAAATATGACCCTTATATGTTACAGAATCCCATAAAGTTGGAAATACATCAGAATATTCCTTAGATTTTTTCAGTTCATCTAAAGGAAGTATGTAATTTCCATCCGCCAACCAACCAATGTTTTCATGCCCTGTCGCATAAATATCAGGCTCTTTTTTGGCCTTGAAAGCCAACATAAATTGTTTGGCATATTCTTCCCAACTTCCTTCAAATAAGTTTGTTTTAACTTTTACTCGAATATCTTTTCCTTGTTCTTTTAATTCCTCATTTAGTTTTTCAGCCGCTTTTTTCAGATTTTCAACTCGAGTTATTTCTGGTGCAGCTGTTTGAGCTTCAATCGTTATCACTTTAGGATTATCCCCATTTGATTCACTTCCAGCGGTCTGATCGGTCTTTCCACAACCAGAGAGAATTCCCATTCCGAGAATGAATGTAGATAAGACACTTGCTGTAATTTTTTTCATCTTTTTTCACCTCGCATTGTTATTAATAGGAAAATTCCTATTTAAAGTAGGGGAGTTGAGTATAAATCTATTACCTGTGTGGGAACGTTCCTACGCTTAACATAACAGTCATTAATATTTACTCTAGATCTAGAATGTAAGGTTAATCTGGGAACGTTCCCATCTAACAGAAGATATCCATTTTTCATTAAACTAGCTTGTCCCCCTTTACGCTTTAAATTATAAAGAGAAAATATTAAGCCTCTTTTATCAAAATGCTAAAATACTGCAAAAATATTTTAAGATGAATTAACGATTATTATATCAACACAAAAAATTCCCCTTACCGAACTTTATGGTCATGATCAATACAAAACCAAAAAGTTCACGCCGGGGAATAACAATAACTAAGCTTGAAAAGCGATATGTTACCTAGCGAACAATTCCTTATCCCTTTTTCTAATTTCAGTCTTGATTTACTTGTGGAAAGGTCCATTGGTCGATTCCCTTATAACGAGTTTCGGCTCATATTCGATCTTTAGCGGCTGTACATTCTCTTTTTTTATTAATTGATCCAATAAAACAACCGCATCCTCTCCCATTTTGACCTTATCAATATGAACCGTAGTCAACGATGGATGGAACATTTTCGAATAATCGATATCATCAAAACCTGCAACAGCTATATCATTAGGTATTTCCAGCCCTTTTTCCAATAGAAACTTCATCGCACCCAGAGCCAGCATATCATTCGTGGCAAAAAGAGCGGTTGGCTTTCTAGCTAGGAAGCGATCCCAAATATCAGACAGCCCTTTATAGCCGTCATCGAAAGTTGATGTAGGTGAAAAATAAATATCACTCATCGTAATTTCTCTGCCAAGCTCCCTAATACGCTGGCTAAAACCCTTAAACCGCAAGTTATGACTGCGATGATCCTGCGGCCCGGCAATCACGAAGATTCTCCGATGGCCTAATTGATACAAATGGTCGGCAACAAGACTTCCGCCTTTTCTATCATGATTGACAATCCGAATCACATCATCCTTTTCAATTGTTCCATTCACAATCACATAAGGAACGTTAAACTTGTCGATATAACCAACTACTTCTTGATTGAGTCTGCTAATTAGAATAAGCCCGTCCACTCGTTTTTCCAGCATAAAATCTGCCGATTTTAAAGACACTTCCTTATCCGTTGTGACAAACACGGAATAGTGAAGGCTTTTCGCTTTCATAAGAATGGCATCGAGGATTTTTCCATAGAAGGGGTGGGAAGCAATCGGATAATGCTGCCGGTAGATAATGACCCCAATATTGTTAGTCCGTTGAGAAACCATGGCTCTTGCTACTGCGTTCGGTTTGTACTGCAGCTCCTCAATTGCTTTTAATACCTTCTCCCGTGCTTCCTGGCTTGCAAATCCTTTCCCCGAGATCACCCGCGAAACCGTTGACTTGGAAACTCCAGCCCGTGAAGCAATGTCTAAAATGGTGTAACTCAACGAAACAGCCCTCCATATTTGGATTATATTTATTTGCGATGGCGTTACAAATTTAATGCATCACTCAACGTGTTACATGTAAGTGTACAGAGTTGCGCATGCAATATTGTGTCTACCCTTAGATTTGTCTGGTTACTTTAATGTTCATTGATGCGTGGGTTATGCAGTTTGCATTATATTTTAATTTTATAATAAAACAGATTTCTTTATATCAATGTTACACTTTTATTAAGATATTGTTAATCGGTCAATCATAGAAAGTTTTGTTGGGTTGTAACAACTTCTCCTATATAACGGAAACATTTTTTCCTTCCAATCGTGAAGGAATTGTAATCATCATAAATAACCTTCTTTGTCGCCTATGTTTTCCGATTGGCGATCATTCAATTCATCTTGGGAATAGATAGCGTTTTATTTTGCTTATCCCTTCAGAAAAATAATGTTTCCATTTTTCAATGCCGTCGAACTGCAATCATGAAAAAATAGACGTAAACGATTCGATCCTCTACACTCCTCTTTTCAATTTCCCTTGCGTTCGAAAAAAGAATGATTCTTTTTCGAACATTTATTAATGTGCGTTAGAGAAGGAAGATCATGCATGAAAAACACTTACTTAATGACACTGCATATTCTTATTCCAATGAGAAATGTTAATACATAAAAAAAGGGCTCTCCAAAAAAGGAAAGCCCTTCTTATTATTTTAACCGCTTTTCAAGCTCCGCTTTTTTCTCTTCGTATCCCGGCTTGCCTAAAAGAGCAAACATATTGACCTTATAAGCTTCCACCCCAGGCTGGTCAAATGGGTTAACGCCTAATAAATAGCCGCTCATCGCGCACGCTTTTTCAAAGAAATAGACGAGATAGCCGAATGTATATTCATCTAATTTCGGCAGGGTGATCACTAAATTTGGCACGCCGCCATCCGTATGGGCGAGAAGTGTTCCTTCAAACGCTTTGGTGTTCACAAAATCGACCGTTTTTCCTGCCAAATAGTTCAGCCCGTCCAAATCGCTTTCCTCTGCTTCAATAACGAGCTCATGGCGCGGCATTTCCACTTTCAGCACCGTTTCAAACAAATCGCGGCGCCCTTCTTGAATATATTGCCCTAAGGAATGAAGGTCGGTCGAGAAGTTTGCCGAAGCCGGGAAAATTCCTTTTTGGTCTTTTCCTTCGCTTTCGCCAAACAGCTGTTTCCACCATTCCGCGAAATATTGCAATGCTGGCTCATAGTTGACCAACAGCTCGATCGTTTTTCCTTTGTTGTACAGAATGTTGCGGATGGCCGCATATTGGTACGCCGCGTTTTCTTCCAGTTCCGAACTGCTGAAGTCTTCGCGCGCTTGCGCTGCCCCTTTCATCATTTCCTCAATATTTGCGCCGCTGACGGCAATCGGAAGCAGTCCTACCGCTGTCAATACCGAGTAGCGACCGCCGACGTCATCTGGAATGACAAACGTTTCATATCCTTCTTCCGTCGCCAATGTTCTTAGCGCGCCACGCGCCCGGTCCGTCGTCGCATAAATTCGTTTGCGCGCTTCTTCTTTGCCGTATTTTTCCTCCAACAGCTTGCGGAAAATGCGGAAGGCAATTGCAGGCTCTGTCGTCGTGCCCGATTTGGAAATGACATTAATCGAGAAATCTTTTCCTTCTAACAAGTCGATGACATCTTTCATATAAGTCGAGCTAATGTTATTGCCGACGAAAATAATTTGCGGCGTTTTCCGTTTATCTTTTGGCAGTGCATTATAAAATGAATGGTGAAGCATTTCAATCGCAGCGCGCGCTCCTAAATACGAGCCGCCGATACCGATCACCAGCAGCACGTCGGAATCAGCTTGGATTTTCGCCGCTGCTTTTTGAATGCGGGCAAATTCTTCTTTGTCATAGTCAACAGGCAAATCGAGCCATCCTAAAAAATCGCTGCCTGTTCCTGTTTTTTCATGGAGGGAATGATGTGCCACTTTCACTGCATCACGCAAATAGGTAAGCTCATGTTCGCCAAAAAACGCCAAAGCTTTTGAATAGTCAAAGCGAATATGTGTCATATGTTCGATCCTCCAAACCAAAATGTTTTTACCTTATTTCACTTTAACGAAACAATAAAAAGGAATCAAGTCGTTGCCCCTCTATGTAAACGGATTCATTTTTAACATTGTATGAATAAAAAAGAGGCAGCCGTCGCTGCCTCTTTCCTGCATTATAGCGATGCGCGCAAAATGGCGAGCACATCATCGCGATTTAATTTTTTGAACTTGCCAAATTCGCCAAACGCCATCGCTTTGTCCGCCATTAATTCAAGATTTTCTTCGCCGATGCCGTAATCGGCAAGCCGCGATGGCGCGCCAAGGCTCGACCAAAACTCGCGCAGTTTTTCAATGCCTTCTAGCGCTACCTCTCGTTCCGATTTTCCTTCCGGATTGACGTCAAACACGCGCACCGCTAGTTGGGCAAAACGGCTGACATTTTCATCAAGCACATGCTTCATCCAGTTCGGGAACAGTATCGCCAGACCGCCGGCATGCGGGATGTCGTATACGGCCGATACAGCGTGTTCGATATTATGCGTCGCCCAGTCGCCGCGGACGCCCATTTGCAAAAAGCCATTTAACGCAATCGTTCCGCTGTATAAAATCGTCTCGCGCAATTCGTAGTTTTGCAAGTCATTCACAAGCTTTGGCGCCGCTTCCATCACTGTTTTTAATACGGCTTCGCACATCCGGTCCTGAAGCGGGGTGTTTGGCGTATGATGGAAATATTGTTCAAACACGTGCGACATCATATCGACAATTCCATAGACGGTATGGTCTTTCGGCACCGTGAGCGTATACGTTGGGTCGAGGATCGAAAATTGCGGGAACGTCACCGGGCTGCCCCAGCCATATTTTTCTTTTGTCTCCCAGTTCGTGATTACGGAGCCGGAGTTCATTTCCGAACCGGTTGCGGCCAGCGTCAATACGGTTCCAAACGGAAGCGCTTCCGTCACCGTCGCTTTCTTCGTAATGAAATCCCACGGATCGCCGTCATATTTCGCGCCGGCGGCAATCGCTTTCGTACAGTCGATGACACTGCCGCCGCCGACCGCAAGCAAAAACTCAATGCCTTCTTTTTTGCAAATGTCAACGCCTTTTTTTACCGTCGATAAGCGTGGATTTGGCTCGACTCCCGGAAGCTCTGTCACTTCTACGTTCAGCTCATTCAATAAGTTCATTACTTCATCGTACAGTCCGTTTCGTTTAATACTGCCGCCGCCATAAACAAGCAATACTTTTTTTCCATAGCGCGGCAGTTCTTTTTTCAGCTGCTCAATTTGCCCTTTTCCGAAAATTAATTTCGTAGGGTTTTGAAAAGTAAAATTTTGCATATGTATTCATCCCCCTTTTTGTCTCTATTATGGACAGTATGCTCCCCACTTGTAAAGCGATTTACTTTTTTTCGCAAATGATGCATATTTTTCGTCAATGTTATGCATTCTATAAGCGAATGACGGAAAATGTGAAGGAGGAATAGATGGATGAGTGTACTTCAGCGTATTGCACTATTACTTACGATTATCGGTGCCATTAACTGGGGATTAATCGGTTTCTTCCAATTTGATTTAGTAGCAGCGATTTTTGGCGGGCAAGATGCCACATTGTCGCGAATTATCTATGGAATCATCGGC
The DNA here is from genome assembly GCF_059115485.1 of Parageobacillus sp. NEAU-HV-2. NCBI lineage: Bacteria > Bacillati > Bacillota > Bacilli > Caryophanales > Anoxybacillaceae > Parageobacillus > Parageobacillus sp. NEAU-HV-2. The sequence goes on along the minus strand of NZ_JBXUJJ010000005.1, from coordinate 237,030 downwards.
ATTGCCGGACTGATCAACCTTGCGCTTCTATTCAAGCCTGCCGAAGAACTGGGACGAACAGAACCAAAAACGTCTCGCACATAAGACATAAAGTAAAACACTCACCTAGAAAAACGGTGGGTGTTTTACTTTAGCAAATCTTCTTTTTTTGATTGCTCGATCCACTCTTGCAGCTTTTCTTTTAACGTATTAAATCCTGGGTTTAACGACATTTTCACTTTCACGTGACGTTTTTCTTTTTTGTTTCGATTTTCTAATGCCTTCATTGATAGGCTGGCCCGTTTCGTTTGCGGATCGACCGACAATACTTTTACCGTTACTTCATCACCGACACGGACATAATCCCTAACATCTTTTACAAACTCATGGGAAATTTCCGAAATGTGAACAAGTCCTTGCATTCCTCCGTCCAATTCAACAAAAACACCATATGGCTGAATGCCCGTAACCTTTCCTTTCAAAATATCTCCTGCTTCTATCGTTGACAAACAAAACACTCCTATTTTTTAATTTCGTATGTGTTTTTGTATTATAACATAAATTTTTGACGAATCCCAAAAAAATATGTTCTGCCATCCCGCAACGGAACAGCAGAACATGGAAACTACAACCGCTCTAAAAAACGTTTCATCCGTTTGATCGCTTCCTGCAATTGCTCAAGGGAAGACGCATAAGAACAGCGGATATATCCTTCCCCGCTTGCGCCAAACACATTGCCCGGAACGACCGCCACTTTTTCTTCGATCAATAATTTTTCGGCAAATTGTTCCGATGTCAAGCCGGTAGATTGAATCGATGGAAACGCGTAAAACGCGCCGCCGGGCATGTGGCAGTGAAGGCCGATTTCATTTAGCGATTGAACAAAATAATTGCGGCGCTGCCGGTAGCTTTTTCTCATATATTCGACATCTTGCTCGCCGTTGCGCAATGCCTCCAGCGCGCCGTATTGCGCCATCGTCGGCGCACACATCATCGCATACTGGTGAATCTTTAACATCGCCTGCAAAATTTCCTTCGGCGCGGCGGCGAACCCGAGCCGCCATCCGGTCATCGCAAACCCTTTGGAAAAGCCGGAAATTAAAATCGTCTGCTCCCACATGCCGTCGACAGCGGCGACGCTTGTATATGTACCGTCATACGTGAGTTCCGCATAAATTTCATCGGCAACGACAAGCAAATCATATTTTTTGACGATGTGCGCAATGGCTTCCAGCTCCTCTTTTTGCAGCACCGTTCCCGTCGGGTTGTTTGGCGAACAGATGATGAGCGCTTTTGTACGCTCGGTAATGACTTGCTCGATTTGTTCCGGCCGCAGTTTAAAATGGTCATCGCCATGCGTTTCTACTAAAACCGGCGTCCCTCCGGCGAGCGTCACAAGCGGTTCGTATGCGACAAAGCTAGGTTCGACGACAATCACTTCATCGCCGGGATTGATAATCGCCCGCATGGCCAAATCCAGCGCTTGGCTGGCGCCGACCGTTACTAAAATTTCTGTTTCCGGATTGTATTCGACATGAAATTTGCGCATTAAATAAGCGGCAATTTCTTGGCGAAGCTCCAGCAAACCGGCGTTTGCCGTGTAGGACGTATATCCTTGTTCAAGCGACAAAATACTTGCTTCCCGGATGTTCCAGGAGGTGACAAAATCCGGTTCGCCTACGCCGAGGGAAATCACTCCTTCCATGCTGGAGGCCAAATCAAAAAAGCGGCGAATTCCCGATGGTTTTAGGCGGGCAACCGTTTCCGACACGTAAGACTTTTTCATTTGCTGTTTCATGGCGACACCACGATGCGGCGATCTTGATCTCCTTGGTCAAATACGGTGCCGTCATGTTTATATTTTTTCAAAATAAAATGGGTCGTCGTAGAAATCACCGAGTCAAGCGTCGATAATTTTTCGGAAACGAATTGCGCCACTTCGGACATCGAACGCCCTTCAATGACTACGGATAAGTCATAAGCCCCCGACATTAAATAAACAGATTTTACTTCCGGAAAACGGTAAATGCGCTCTGCCACTTCATCAAATCCAACTCCGCGCTTTGGCGTCACTTTCACATCAATCATCGCCGTGACTCCTTCATGCCCGTCGACTTTCCGCCAATCAACAAGCGCGGCATATTGAACAATCACCTTTGTTTCCTCGAGCTTTTTCACAATCGCCTCTGTTTCTTCGACCGTCAACTCCACCATTTTCGCTAGTGTTTCCATTGGAATACGCGCGTCTTTTTCTAATATTTCGACAATTTCAACCTCTTTTTCACTTAGTTTCATGTAGATCCCCCCAATAACTATTTTCGCATACATTCGCTCCGTTTGCATGAAAAAATGATTAAAACTAAAATAAACAGCAAGAGGTGAAGAAGGATGGACACGCCCCAAGCAAACGGACAAACAATCCAGCTAAATCATATTCGCGTTTATTATGAAACATACAATTGTTGCGCATCCATCATATGCCTGTCACCTTTTCAGCAAAATGGGTAGCATACAAAAATTATAAGCGATAATCTGTCAAAAAAGAAGGGAGAGGATGTTTTTTATGTATCGGTTTGACGATGTCATCAACCGCCGCCATACCCTTTCGGTAAAATGGGATGACACAGAGCGGGTTTTTGGCGTCAAAGACGTATTGCCGATGTGGGTGGCCGATATGGACTTTCCGGCTCCTCCCGCAGTGATCGAAGCCTTGCACGAACGGATCAAACACGGCATTTTTGGCTATACCGTCATTCCTGATTCATTAAAAGAGGCTGTGCAACATTGGCTGCAAGCGCGGCATCAATGGGAGATTGACCGGTCATGGCTCGTCTTTTCAACCGGTGTCGTGCCCGCGATTGCGACGGCGATCGAGGCGTTTTCCAAGGAGGGGGATCGCGTTGTCGTATTTACTCCTGTTTATCCGCCGCTATTTCAGCTTGTCCGCCAGCATCGCCGCACGCTTGTTACCAGCCCGTTGCAGCTCAAGGAAACGCGATATGAAATCGATTGGGACGATTTAACAGAAAAGATTCAAGGAGCGAAATTGTTGCTTCTGTGCAGTCCTCATAACCCCGGGGGACGGGTATGGACAAAGGAAGAATTAGAAAAAATCGCCCAGTTATGCATGAAACACGATGTGATCGTCATCTCCGATGAAATCCATGCCGATCTCACCTTTCCGCCAAACAAACATGTGCCGTTTGCCTCCATCCATCCTGAGTTTGCCGAAAGAAGCATCACATTTATAGCGCCGACAAAAACGTTTAACCTTGCCGGACTGCAGGCAGCGGCGGTGATCATTGCCAACGAATCATTGCGGCGGCAATTCCGCAAAGTCCAGCAGCGGCAAGGGTTTTTTACGCTGAATATGTTTGCTGTCGTCGGTGCGGAGGCAGCGTACCGTCATGGAGGAGAATGGCTCGATGCACTGCTAACCTATTTGCAAGAGAATATCGATTACGTATCCTCTTATATACAGACACATTTACCAGCGCTTCGCGTCATTCGCCCGGAAGCGACATATCTCGTTTGGATCGATTGCCGGCAGCTTGGCCTAACAGAGCAGCAGCTCAAGCAACTTCTCTTAGAAAAAGGAAAAATCGCGGTAGAGTTTGGCAGTAAATTCGGCGAAGAAGGAAAAGGGTTTATACGCATGAATGTCGCCTGCCCGCGAAAGACGCTAAAAGAGGCGCTTGATCGTCTATCGGCGGCATTGCGATAATCTTTGGCAGTGTCACAACTATAAACAAATCGTGACAGACAATGCGAAAATCTCCACTTTCTATACTGCAAAAGTTTCACGAAAAAAAACGAAAAGGCTCTTCCCGTTTCTTCGGCAAGAGCCTTCTTCTATTTTTTAATTTCACCACAAGCAATTCGTCCACCAGCATCTCCAGCCGGCTGTGTCATTCCATCGTCTTTTCCTGCATGAATGACAATCGCCGTCCCGTCTTTTGTCAATAACGATCCTTTCTGTCCTTCTTTTAACGTCACATTCGGTGCCGTCAATTCGACATTAACCGTTCCATCTTCTTTGACAATAATATTAGGCAAATCGCCGGCATGCGCTCCTTCCGGATGGAGCAATCCATGTTTTTTTCCGTCCGGATTATAGTGATTCCCGGCTGATTGAAAGTCCGGTTTTTTGCAAACTCCCTTTTCATGAATATGAATCGCATGTTCCCCAGGAGGGAGCCCTTCCAAATCAAGCTTCAATTTAACCCCTTTTGCCTGCTCCACTAATTGGATCGTGCCGACAGAATCGCCATCGCTATTAATCATATCAACTTTTAAATCAGTGGCTTTCTCATTTTGACAGCCGGCAATGAATAAAATCGTTACAGCTAACAACCAACTTGCTCGTTGAAACACAAAACCCCTCCCGGCAATACGTTTTTATCTATTAGTATTGCCTAAGAGAGGGCATATTAAACATTCTGTTTTTCATCGCGGATTACATTTTTTCTCTTTAACTGTTCTTCTAATTTCTTTGCCTCTTCTTCCTGCCGTTTGGAAATTTTTATGATTACCCACATCGTTACAAACGCTGCGATCAAGAAAATACTGAATGAAATGGCAGCCGGAATATATTCACGTTTATCTTCCGGAAAGTATAGAAATAAGTTTAATATATTTGGAAGAATCATCGTTCAACAACCTTTCATCAGAGAAAATATTTCAATAGCTATTATAACATAAATAAACAAAAAAGACCGCTGTCGATGCGGCCGCTAAAGCGCGAATTTTTTTCTTAACTGGGTGAAATCAATCCGTTCCCCGATCGTCGGCGGTTTCGTTTTCGTTAAATATTTTTTATCATTTTCTACTAAACGAAAAATATTATAGGTAGTGAAAGCATCATCGAGCGCACAATGTGCTTTTCCGACCCCTTCATTTCCATACTCCTGTATCGCCTGTCGCAGTCCAGTTTGATTTTTATTGCCAAAAAACCGTTTATATTCCATTGCCAAATCGCGATGTTCTCCGCTAAATGGGAACGGCACATTCGCCGACATACAATTTTCCCGCAATACTTTCATATCCATACTGCCCCATGTCACTACCGTGCTCGGCCGTGCCTGATCGTACTTGTTTAGCAGCGCCACGAGTTCATAAAAGCTGATCCCTTGGTCAATTTGTTCTTGCGTAATATTTAAAAATGATTTGCACCGAGCGGTAAGCAGCGGGAAGCGCAGCGGTTTTACGTAGGAAGAAAACTGATCACTTACTTCGTCATTGACCACTACGACAAGACCGACTTCAATAATTTCCGGAAGAAACCCGCGCGGCTCCGTTTTCGTCTCCGGCATCGTAAATTCAAAATCGAGGAACAAATATTGTTGTACGGTCGACATATCTTTTCCCTCCTTTCTTATGCATTATCACGAATGCTCTTATTATTATTATATCATGAGGAAGCGACAGTTTATTTCTTTTTTCAGAAAATATCAAAAAAAGGGCGAAAATCAGAAAAATGGAGTATAATGGATAATTAATGGGAAAGGAGAAAAACGTGATGAAGCAGTTCGTGATATGCCTATGCGTGATGATCTTTCTAGCAGGTTGTTCCCACGCCAACGAGAAAAATACCGTCCTTACAGTAGGGGCAGCCGCTAGCATGAAAGACGTTCTTGAAGCGATTGGCAAGCAATATGAAAAAGAGCACCATGATGTCACGCTTCGCTTCACCTTTGCATCAACGGGAACGCTACAAAAACAAATTGAACAAGGGGCGCCGATCGATATATTTGTTTCGGCTGATGCCCGTACGTTTGAACAGCTGCGGCAAAACAAAATGGTTATTGCCACGCACGACCGTCCCCTCGTTTACAATGAACTTGTTTTGATCACACAAAAAAATCATTCGAGTTTGGTACATTCCTTATCTGATTTAACGAACCCGACCATTCGTTCCGTGGCGATCGGCATTCCGGAAACCGTACCAGCGGGCGCTTATGCTAAACAATGGCTTCAGTCGGCCGGATTATGGGAAAAACTACAAACAAAATATATTTTTGCTAAAGATGTCCGCCAAGTGCTGACCTATGTCGAATCGAAAAACGTCGATGGCGGAATCGTCTATCGCACCGATGCACTTGCATCGAAACACGTTCATATCGCTGCGGTTGCCCCGTCCTCGCTCAACAAGCAGATCGTCTATAAGGCAGGAGTGGTGGCGCAATCGAAACAACAAAAAGCAGCAAAACAATGGGTGGCCTACTTATATTCCAACAAAGCAGCAGCGTTCTTTCAAAAATACGGATTTATCGTTCCTATCAAGTAGCCTTTCATTTGAGAATATTGAACTTTATATAACAAAAAAGGAGACGTAGCCATGAAAGGTGATTCATAAAATTGTTACCTTTATTTTTACAGAAGAACAACTAAAAGCATACTGGGACAGGCAAAACCTGCATATTCCTTTCACTTCATTAACGAATGAGCAATATATGAAACTGGCAGAAGATATGTTGCATCATTCTTCCCACAGCCAGCTTAAGCAGCACCTGATCGGCGAAGGATGGCGCACTGAAGATGAAGCGAATGGCCTTGTGCTGGCCGAGGATGAATCCCGCGACAACATCCATGTTGAAATTGTTGATACATCTGTACCAGCCGAGCCGACGAAGAAATTGTTTATTGACCACGTGACAGAAATACAATGCCCGCACTGCTTATTTTCTTTCTATTTGCGCGACGCTCATCCACTCCGCAGTGGCTGGACATGCCCGGCATGCAGAAATGCTTTTCACACATCCAGCTAAAATCACGGAAAGGAGCATCTACCGATTATGCATCATACCGCAACTGCTGAAATATCAAATTTTCAATACTACTTTGCCATCGCTGTTTTTTTGATTACATACGCCATTATCATCTCCGAGAAAATCAACCGCGCCGTCATTGCGCTGCTTGGCGCAGCGGTAATGATTATGTTTGGCATTGTCGACTTGCATAAGGCTTTTACCCATCATATCGAATGGGGAACGATCACTCTGCTTATCGGCATGATGATTTTAGTCGGCATCACAAGTAAATCTGGTTTTTTTCAATACATGGCAATTAAAGCGGCAAAATTAGCAAAAGGGCATCCTATCCGTATTTTAGTGATGCTTTCGTTATTGACAGCCGTTTTGTCCGCTTTTCTCGATAATGTGACAACTGTGCTGCTCATTGTTCCCGTTACGTTTTCCATTACGCGCATGCTACAGGTAAATCCGGTTCCTTATTTAATTTCAGAAGTGTTATTGTCTAATATCGGGGGAACGGCGACATTAATCGGCGACCCGCCAAACATTATGATCGGCTCGGCCAATAAACATCTTGATTTTAACGCATTTTTGCTCAACTTAACGCCAATCGTGCTCCTCATTGCCGCAGTGACGGTGGCCATTTTGGCATGGATTTATCGCAAGCAGCTGAAAGCGGACGAAAAACTTATCAGCAAATTGATGAGCGTCAATGACGCCGACTATATTAAGGACGCCAAGCTGCTAAAAAAATCCGTATCGATATTGGCGTTGACGATTTTAGGCTTTATCCTTCATTCGGTCATCCATGTTGATGCCGCCGTCATCGCGATGACAGGTGCTGTCATTTTAATGTTGATCGCGGTTCCGGAGCATGAAATCGAAGACGTATTCACCTCGGTAGAATGGGTAACCATTTTCTTTTTTGCTGGTCTGTTCATCTTAGTCGGCGGACTGGTGGACATCGGCCTTATAAAAAGTTTAGCGGAAAAAGCGCTCGAAATCACCGGCGGCAATATTTCCGTCGCGGCGTATTTTATCCTTTGGCTATCGGGAATTGCCTCTGCCACGATCGATAACATTCCGTTTGTCGCCACCATGATTCCGCTGATTAAAGACATGGCTGTTGGCATGGGACTATCGCCGGATGCCGCGCAAATTGAAGTATTATGGTGGGCATTGTCACTAGGCGCCTGCCTTGGCGGAAACGGCACATTAATCGGCGCCTCTGCGAACGTCATCGTCGCTGGCATCGCTTCGCGCGAAGGACATGGATTCAGCTATATGGATTTCTTGAAAATTGGCGCGCCGTTGACGCTGATTGCCCTGCTGCTTTCCCATGCCTATTTGTTCGTTCGTTATTTGTAAAAAGAGCAGGTTAAAGGAGCGAAATCAAAAGAAATTCGCTCCTTTTTCCATTTTATACATATAGTAGTATAGAAATGATTAACAAGGAGGAGTAACCCGTGATGTTTTACCCTGCATTCCCTCCCCAATATATCGTCAGGCAATATCCGCCGGTGAATCCTGCTCTTTTTTCTAAATCGGCGGCGACCGCGCAAACATTGATGAACGACGCCAGCACGATTTTAAAAAAACTAGCGGAATCAAAATCGTTCGCAACCAGCATCATGGCAGCGGCACAGGAGGGAAAAACAAAGGAAGTCAGCCGGATGATCCAATCGCTTGGAATTAAATCGAAAGTCGATCTTTATTTTAATCCTGATGGCATCCGCTTCACTTTATCTCCCCCGCCAGGTGCGTTTGCATGCTGTCAGCTCGTTATCGGCCTTCGTTGGAATATATTTCCTCATACTTAACTCTTGGGAATATGATCGGGCGGCACCTAATGCGAAGGTGAGCCCTTTTCCTTGCTCAATCGATAGCATTACGCATTTCCATTTTCGTCAAACGGCTGCTTTTTTCCAATTTCTGCGGCATCGCGCAAATCGTATCCATCATCGTTTTTGCTTACATGAATGATATCTTCGTTTGCTCCCTTTTTGCTTGCCTGTTTGATCTCCTGTTCTTGCCCCTCAAATTTCATGCCATTTTCTCCTTTCTTTGCGACTAAAAATCATAATACTGCTTTCTTTTTATTATGCGCATGTCAGAAAAATATAGTTGACATCCCTCTTGTTGTTCGATACGATTTTGTTAACAAAAAACAAAAGGGGGTTTACATATGGAGACACAACGTCCGAAGTGGCGTGCCATTGATATTACATTGGTCGGCATGTTCGTAGCCTTGATGGCGATCGGTGCCAATATTACGTCATGGGTTCCGTTTTTAGTCATCGGCGGCGTTCCGATTACTTTGCAAACGTTTTTCTGCGTGCTCGCTGGAGCTGTTTTAGGCCGGCGGCTCGGCACCATGGCGATGATTGTGTATATGTTAGTCGGAGTGTTTGGCGCTCCGGTGTTTGCCCAGTTTGGCGGCGGCTTTGGCAGCATTGTCCGCCCGACATTCGGCTTTATTGTCTCTTTCATTGTTGCGGCGTATGTCACAGGATGGATGATTGAGCGAGGCAAAGACAATCGTTCTACTTCCCGCTTTATCGTTGCGGCGTTAGTCGGAATGGTCCTTAACTATGTCATCGGTACAAACTGGATGTATGCTGCTTATAAATTATGGGCGGCAGCGCCACAAGGTTTTTCCTACGGCATGGCATGGAGTTGGATGATGATGCCGCTTCCGAAAGACATTATTTTATCGATCGTAGCCGGAGCGATAGCACCACGGATGTATCGCGCTATCCGTAAATCCGCTTCTTATTATCAACATGTCGCTTAATCCACTTTCTATGGATGGTTCCTTCCATCATAAACAAAGCGCGCATTCCGTTTTGGACATGCGCGCTTAATCTATTTAGAAAAATAAATTTAGAATTTGATACGCAAACCCAGCGATCAAGGCTGAAACAGGCAATGTAATGATCCACGTCAACACAATGCGTCTTGCGACTCCCCATTTTACGCCTTTTACGCGCTGTGCCGCACCAACCCCCATGATCGCCGACGAGATAACATGGGTCGTACTAACCGGCAAATGAAGAAGGGTAGCCGAGAAAATGACAAGTGCAGACGATAAATCGGCAGCGGCGCCGTTGACAGGGCGGATTTTCATAATTTTGCCGCCGACCGTTTTAATAATTTTCCATCCGCCTACAGATGTGCCAAGCCCCATTGCGAGAGCGGCGGAAATCCGTACCCATTCCGGAACTTCACTCGATGTGTGATAATTAGCGGCAATCAGCGCCATCGTAATAATGCCCATCGTCTTTTGCGCATCGTTCGTTCCGTGTGTGTATGATTGCAATGCTGCCGTTACGACTTGAAACAAGCGAAATCCTTTCGTCGTACGGGTTAAGTTGGCATTTTTAAAGATGAAACGGAACATGCTCATAATGGCAAAGCCTACCGCTAACGCCAGAAATGGCGAGATAATCAATGATTCCAAAATTTTAAGAAACCCTTTATAATGCAACACATCGAACCCAGCGGCCGAAATCGCAGCTCCCGCCACCGAACCGATTAATGCATGCGAAGAACTGCTTGGAATACCATAATACCAAGTGATTAAATTCCATGCGATCGCAGCGATGAGCGCTGCTAAAATGACGATAGAACCATTTTCCAATGCAAATGGATCGACAATGTCTTTTGTGATCGTTTTCGCCACCCCGGTAAAGGTCAACGCACCGATAAAGTTCATCGACGCTGCCAAAATAATCGCTTTTCTTGGTGAAAGCGCCCGTGTGGATACCGATGTCGCAATGGCATTGGCAGTGTCATGAAATCCGTTGATAAAATCAAACGCCAATGCAAAAACAACAATCAGAACCGTAAGTACCAATACTATATCCATAAAAACGATGTCTCCTTTTATGCATTGCGCATGATGATCGTTTCAATCGTATTCGCTACATCCTCACAGCTATCGGCAATCTCTTCAAGCATTTCATACAGTTCTTTATATTGAATGATTTTCACTGGGTCTTTTTGCTCGACAAATAAATTTTTAATCGAAGCCCGCAAAATTTCATCGCACTTCGTTTCATAATCCTTAATTTTAATGGCGTGTTTCCGCATATCGATCAGCTTTTTGTTCGCAAGCAATTGGAGAGCTTGCACGATTTCAATGGTGCTTTGATAAATATTATCGAAAAACTTCACCATATGGTCATCAATTTCCGTAAACGAGAACATTTCAAAACGGGCTGAACATTGTTCTAGTCCATCGAGCACATCATCCATTTTCATCGCCAGTTGGTGAATGTCCTCACGTTCAATTGGCGTAATAAATGTTTTATTTAACTCAACAACGAGTTCATGAATATACGAGTCTCCCTTGCGCTCATACTCTTTCATCACGCGGGAGAATTCTTTTAAATCACTGACGTTGTTGATTTTATACTCTACAAAATATTGTGCCGCTTCTTTCACATTTTCCGAAATCGTAAATAATAAATCAAAGAAGACATCTTTTTTTGGAGAAAAAATCATTGTGAAAACCCCCATTGATTTTGAACTGATAGAATTGATACCGCTTGTTTTATTTTATGAACTGATGGAATTTATGCCACCTGTATTATTTTATCAATAAGTGTCGAATCCACAATAAAAGACAAAAAAAATTTACATTAAATTTACATTATCTTTACATTTCGTTAATATAGAGGTCCAAAAGACAAACCGAAGCCATACAAAGCGGCTTCGGTTTCCAATATCTTATTCAAACCTTTCTACGAACGTCGCCAGCGTGCGCACCATTACTCCCGTCGCCCCCGATGGTCCGAGATCATATTCTTTCGCTGCCACCGACGTTCCAGCAATATCAAGATGCACCCATGGTGTATCTTCGGCAAATTCACCGAGAAACGCGCCGCCCATAATCGCATGTCCTTCCCGGCCCGGCGAGTTGTTGAGATCGGCAATTTTACTGCTGCGCACGCGTTCTTTATCTTTTTCGGTAATCGGCAGACGCCAAATAAATTCTCCTGTTTCCACCGACGCTTCAAGCAGCTGTTCAAATAACGCTTCATTGTTCGTCATCGCCCCCGTCGTATGCACGCCAAGCGCGACGATCACACCACCAGTCAGCGTCGCCACATCGATTAAATAGTTGGCGCCGTGATGCTTTGCATAAGTGATGGCATCGGCTAAAATGAGGCGGCCTTCCGCGTCTGTATTTTTCACTTCGATCGTTTTTCCACTCATCGATGTAATGACGTCATCTGGTTTAAACGCTTCGCCGCTGATCATATTGTCGGTAGCCGGAATGACGGCAATAACGTTTTGTTCCGGGCGAAGTTCCCCGATAATCTCCATCGCACCAAGCACTGCGGCGGCACCAGCCATATCGGTTTTCATATCGACCATGCTTTCGCGCGGTTTAAGGGAGTATCCTCCCGTATCAAACGTCACTCCTTTTCCAACAAGGCCGATGACGTTTTCCCATTGTTCTTTTCCTTGGTACTTTAGAACAATCATTTTTGGCGGGTTTTTCGATCCTTGATTGACAGCGAGAAACGCTCCCATCCCGAGCCGTTCCATTTCTTCTTTTTCGAGAATTTCATATTCAAACTCATACTTTTTCGCTAATTCTACTGCATATTCCGCTAAGTCCGCCGCCGTCAACAAATTGCCTGGCGTATTAACGAGCGTGCGCGCCGAATTGGTTGCTTTGCCATAGACCGAACCGACAAAAAGGCTTGCTTCAATTTCAGCTGCGTCTGCTTCCGTGTAAATCGTCATCGCTTCCATCCGTTTTTCCGGTTCGTTCTTTTTTTGCTTATATCCAGGAAATTCGTAAGTAGCCAAGTAATACGCTTCCGACAGTGCGTGGGCCGCTTCATTGGCGTCGACATCATCAGTGACGAACGTGTCCAAAGCGACGGCCGCTTCCGTCCGCTTCGCTTGTTTTAATGTTTTAAACAGCTTGCCAAACGCTTCACGCAGCCCATCAAACGTCAATGCATCTTTTTTGCCTAAACCAACAAAATACAGCCGTTTTGCTCCTGTTTGATTCAATGTATGTACATGGGAAATTTGTTTTTTCTTAGCGGAAATGTCTCCTTCTTTAAACAACACAGACAGCTGCCCGCCAAGGCGGCGATCATATTCGGCAACAATGCCGTCTAGCGGCTGGTTTTTTTCAAAAACACCAATCACCAGCGCCTCATGCACCGTGTCTAGAGACAGCTGCGATTTCACCGTAAACATCGTATCATCTCCTTATTTGTATACATATTCCTTTTCATTATATCGAAATGTTACCATTATTTCGATATGCTAAAAAATACTTTTTCCTATGACAAGGAAACCGGAAAAAGCATGTGGAATGAAAAAAGAAGGAAAGACATAGGGTGTGTTCATAGCAGAAAATGGAAGGGAGAATGACGATGAGGTTAATTTCGATTTGCCCGAGCAACACGGAATTGCTTGCTTACCTAGATATGCTTGACCATTTGATCGCAATTGACAACTGCTCAGACTGGCCGTCTTCAATTACTCATTTGCCAAGGGTCGGCCCGGACTTGCATATCAATATGGAAAAAGTCGCGGCGCTGAAACCGGATTTAGTGCTTGCTTCTTTAAGCGTTCCCGGAATGGAAAGGAACATCGAGGAACTACAAAAGCGAAACATTCCCCATCTTGTTTTTGCACCAAATTCATTGGAAGATATAGCTAATGATTTGCTACGGCTTGGCGAAGCACTTGGCCAACAAGCCAAAGCAAACGAAGTCGTTCACCGTTACCGCTCTTTCATAGAGCAGTACCGGCAACTTGCAGATAGCGTCATACAGCCGGCGAGACTGTATTGGGAATGGTGGCCGAAGCCGATTTTTACTCCTGGCAGCGCCAACTGGCTCAGTGAAATAAGCCAATTGGCGGGAGGAAGCAATATTTTTGCTGACATGCCGCAGGCTAACGTGCAAACGGACTGGAGCGAAGTAGTAAAACGCAATCCTTCGCATATTTGTCTTGTTTGGGTTGGCGTGCAAACAAAGAAAATGAACAAAGAGGCGGTAAAAAAGAGACTAGAGGCCGAAAACGTCGATGCTGTCTGTGCCGACCGCATTTACGTACTCGAGGAATCACTTTATTGCCGTCCTTCCCCACGGCTTTTAGCCGGTCTTAAAAAACTGGCAGCTTTGCTGCATCCATCCGTTTTTCCGGTGGACGACGGGCAAGACCCATTGTTAACAAAATAAAGGGCGGTGCTTGCCCGCCCTTAGCTTTTCGATTGCAAATATTGCTGTCGGAACACTTGCATCGTTTTATCCTCATTGAGCCGTTTTAATTCTTCTTCCGAAAGCGTTCCATCGCCTTTTTTGACGACATACACTTGCACTTTCTTTTTCCCCCAATATTTGTATACATCCTCTACTGTATCATAATATAAGTCAATGCGATGACCTTTAATCGCTCCACCTTTGTCCGCGACGACTCCATACCCATACCCTGGAATGAACAGAATCGTGCCGATTGGAAATATATCTAAATCGGCGGCAATCGTCGAATATAAATCCCGCTTTACCCGCACGCCGGAATAGGTAATCCCATATTCCGGATGATCTGGAGTTTTCCCTGTTGACTCTACTCCCGCTGTATATCCCGTCGCGACTACCTCCACGGACGGATACTTCGACCAATCGACCGCTTCTTCTAGACGAAGCGACTGATTCACGATCTGTTCAGACGAAATTTTCGGATTTCTCCGTTTCTCGTAACGCTTCCACTGTTGATCTATCGCAACATACTGTCCATGATCCCATCTGTCGAAAAAGTGGTACCCTGTTCGATATGATGATGAAGAGTCGGAAAATTTGCTGAAAACCGTTTTAGCTTCCACTCCTGAAATCGATTGAAAGGTGGTTAGCAACGCTATGATGAACAATAATGCCATTGTGATTCTTCTTATTATATTCTTTAGAATAATCATCTCCTCACTCCTCTCACACTTCTATTTATCTCCAGAAAAAATAGAAATATTCATTGTGAGAAAAGTGAGGCAAAAAAGGCTTTCATCCTAAGATGAAAGCCTTAAAACATTTGATATCCCTTTGCCCGTAATGTGCGGATGGCAAATCCCGCGCAAAGCGCGCCGATAAATCCGCTGCTTAAAATTAAAATATCGGCCAGAGCGAGCGACAATATTTTATGTTTTAGTGCAGAGAATGAGGCCGCTGGATTTGAAAAATAACGCGTCCATGGAACATCATCAATAATAAATATAAATACAACCGGGCATAAAATCGCCATAATCCAAGTCATGCGCAATAACATATTCAGCAAAAAGCCAATGCCGAAAAATAATACAAAAAATAAAAGCATGGAAATTAGGACAACCGGCAGACTCATTTGCATCCCTGTCTCACCTCCAGTACACCTCTTTTAAGTGTACTGAATCGGCTTACGGGAGTCAATTTTTAGAAGCAGCCTGTTTTTCTTGCTTGGATCCTGTTCCTAAACAAGCGTAGCAAATTTCCGAGCCTCCTAATAGCAGTTGAACATATCCGTGCCCGTCGCAATACGGGCATGCTGTTTGTTCTGTATGTTTCATTGTTCATCCCCCATTTTCCTTATCATTTTTTGATAATATATCAAAATTTTCTGTAAAATCAAAAAGGGGATTTTCTTCATTTATCGCGATGTAAACGGATACATCGCCCGTATGCTTCTTTTTTCTCTATATTACTCAATATTTATAATTTTTAAAATATAGACGATATTTCGTATATCCAAATGGTGTCCCTGGGTTTAAGCCGTCATGAGGTGGAAAAGAAGAAAACGGCTCCAGCTCTAATAAATAACGCAACAGCCCAGAGGTATGCGGATCTTCGCGCAAGCTTTGTTTGCTTAAAAAGGCAGCGGCGAATAACTCGTTTGTTTGCACCGTAATGGTATGCGAACAAGGACGAAGCAAAAAGATCGCCATATTGTCACTCACTTCATCACGGATGACGCCGGTCCGCATCCCGAGAAAACCGATGACTTCCGCATCAATCCCTGTTTCTTCCTTGATTTCGCGAACGGCCGCCTCATCGAGCATTTCCCCTTGCTGCACGAACCCTGCCGGCAGCGACCATTTCCCCTTCAATCCTCCATATTTTTTCTTGACTACCAGCCATTCATCCGCTTCATTGACAACCAATCCCGCGGCTGCAATCCATACGTTACCACGTTTCTCTCCCATCTTTTCTCATCCCTTTTCTATTTGTTGTTTATGTTATATTTCTACACACGTGAGAATATAATCCTTTTCGCCAAAATTATTTATTTTGCTGCACATTTCTATCCATGCAAAAAGGGCAAACAGTGATGTTTGCCCTTTGAATTAGAAAAATTTAAATTTTCCTTTTTTCATAACAAGAGAAGAACCACCAATTAAATAAAGAGCACGGTTGTCGACCATTTTTTTCATAAAGCTTGCTTTTGCTCCCCACATTTTCTTGCCGAATACAACTCCGATTGCATCGTCATGGCCGAGGGAGCAGACAGTTCCTTTAATATCCGGCTTAAACGGTTGCAGTTCTCCTTGTCCGCGGATCAGCACGGCCAAGTTTTTCGCACATAGCTCACCTTGCTGCATGGCAATTTGCGCAGTCGGCGGATATGGACGATTTGTTTCTTCATTAATGACGAGAGAACAGTCACCGACAATAAAGATTTCTTCGTGTCCAGGAACGCGCAAGAACGGATCTACCTTCACGCGGCCTCGCATCGCTTCAAAACCGGATTCATCAATGACGCGGCTTCCGCGCACACCAGCCGCCCATACGACCGTACCAGCTTTAATTTCCTCGACGTCATCCCCTTTGGCGACAATAATGCCATCTGGCGTACATTCTTTAATCGCCGTACCGATTTTGAATTCAACCCCTTTACGCTCCAATTGGCTGACTGCATATTCCACCAACTCCGGATCAAAGCCAGGGAGCGCAGTCGGTGCTGCCTCGACGCAAATAATGCGGACTTTATGCGGGTCAATATCATATTCGCGGCACAATTCAGGAACACGGTTTACCAGTTCTCCTAAAAACTCAATACCGGTAAATCCAGCTCCTCCGACGACAATCGTGAGGCGTTCGTCTTTCTTTTCTTCTTCCGTATTATACGTTGCAAATTGATACTCAATATGTTCGCGGATTTGTCTTGCCGAATCGACATTAGCAATCGAAAAAGCGTATTCTTTTAATCCTTTAATGCCAAATGTTTCGGATTCAAATCCAAGTGCAACCACTAAATAGTCATACGTAAGTTCTCCGTTTTTCATCAACACTTTCTTTTCATCCGGAATTATTTTGACAACCGTGTCTTGAATGAAATTTACTTTGTTGCGATCGATGACATCGCTAATTGGGTAGCGAACACGATCATGATGCAACGTTCCAGCAGATGCTTCGTGAAGCCATGTTGTTTCGTAATGGTAGTCATTTTTGTTCACTAATGTAATGTTTGCCTCATTTGCCCCAACAAGTTTTTGCAATCGTACCGTTGTCATTAACCCACCATAACCAGCACCTAAAATTACAACATTTGCTTTTTTCAATTGAATCACTTCCACCCTTTTTAATTTTTTACCGTTTGTTTTTTTATAGCTTTTACCGCCGTGCACATTTTTATCGAACAAAGTTTGTGAAATTATTCACGTTATCCGACAAAAAAATGTCGAACAATTGTCAAAAAAAATTAACAACATGCCCAAAAACATATTAGACCTTTTTTTCAATCTTTTCAAGCGTTTTTTTACGTTTTTAAAATGGCCGCAATAACCAAAGTCTTTTATGGTATGATAGAAATGATGTATGTCATTTTATTTGTGGGGAGGAATCACCGATTATGAAAGAGGACCAAAAAGTATATGATGTCACTATTATAGGTGGCGGACCGATCGGATTGTTTGCGGCTTTTTACGGCGGATTGCGGCAAATGAGTGTCAAAATTATCGAAAGCTTGCCACAATTAGGCGGGCAGTTGGCTGCCCTTTATCCTGAAAAATACATATATGATGTCGCCGGATTTCCAAAAATTCGCGCTCAGGAACTAGTCAATCAGTTAAAAGAGCAAATGGAAATGTTCTCACCGACCGTCTGCCTTGAACAGTCGGTAGAAACGTTAGAGAAATTGGCAGACGGCACTTTTAAATTAACGACAAATAAAGAAATACATTATTCGAAAACCGTTATTATTACAGCGGGAAACGGTGCGTTTCAGCCTCGGCGCCTCGAGCTAGAAAGCGCTGCAAAATATGAGGGAAAAAATTTGCATTACTTTATTAGCGACTTACATCAATTTCAAGGAAAACGCGTGCTCGTCTGCGGCGGTGGAGATTCGGCGGTTGACTGGTCGTTGATGCTTGAGCCGATCGCGGAAAGCGTTACCATTGTCCATCGCCGCGATAAATTCCGCGCTCATGAACATAGTGTGGAATTATTAATGAAGTCAAAGGTGAATGTCAAAACTCCATTCGTCCCTGTAGAATTAATCGGTGATGAAGACGGCATTCGTCAAGTCGTATTGGAGCATGTAAAAGACGGCACAAAGGAAACGGTCGAGGTAGATGCAGTCATTGTCAACTATGGTTTTATCTCTTCGCTTGGACCGATTAAAAATTGGGGACTCGAAATTGAGAAAAACTCGATCAAAGTCAATTCAAAAATGGAAACGAATATTCCTGGTGTTTACGCAGCTGGCGACATTTGCACATATGAAGGCAAAATCAAACTGATCGCCTGCGGCTTCGGCGAAGCACCGATTGCAATCAGCAGCGCAAAAACGTATATCGATCCAACGGCAAGAATGCAGCCGGCCCATTCCACTTCATTGTTCTAGTTTTCCCAGCATGTTCGCAAATGAAAGGAAGGTGTCCCAATAGTGATCACTTTTGGGACACCTTCTTTTTTTGTAAGTATCAATATATCCCACCAACGCAATAATAAACTTGAGGTGAATAATGGTGGTTACTCTTTTTATTTCCATTTTTCTCTTTAATCTTGCTGCTTTTCTCATGAAAAAGAAATTACTTCCATATGAATATTACTCTTCCATTTTATTCGGTTTATTTGTTTCCGCACTTGTCGATCGATTTACTGATAAATATAATTGGTATTACTTTTTTGAACCTTATTTCATTGAAGGAAAAACTTTATTAGTACTTTTTGGAATATATCCTGCTGCTATTATGCTTATCATAAACTGGTATCCTTATCACGGTTCAAAAAAAGCAAAAATTTTATATTTGCTTTTTTGGTCCACCTTCTCTACCTTTTACGAATGGATCGCGCTGAAAGCAAACTTTTTGCATCATGCTAAATGGAATTTATGGTATTCCGCCATATTATATCCGTTTCTTTATGGAATGCTCATATGGCACCTCAAATTTGTTCGTTGGTTAACATCAAAATCGTGAATGTTGGGATTCGCGTAACTCGCTTTTATTCCCCAACTCCCATTTATCACAGTTATTCCCATCTTTACTTTCTGTCAAAGATATAAAAACTAAAGGTGTAAAAATCATACCTTTAGGAGGCGTTACGATTGATAAAGAAAGTGACTGGCTTTTTCGTAACTTCTGCCCTAGTAATGGGACTTGCAGCGTGTAACGCAATGGATACAGAGCGTAATGACAATCATGATAACCAAAATATGAATATTTCAGCTTCGTACACGTTAATACCAAGTAACAAATATCCTCATACAAGATCGATATTGGTCCAAGAAGCAAAGTACAAATTTGTTGAGGTGGACCCTAAACAAGCAGCTGAGTTACATGCAAGGATTCAGCAACAATTGAATCAGCTGAGAAGACAATATACACCATCACCAAATCAAACGCCAACACAACAGCAACAAACTCAACCTGAACAACAGACACCAACTCAGCAACAGCAAGCTCAAACTTCTGCAGGAATCAGTCAATATGCTCAACAAGTAATTGAATTAACGAACAGAGAAAGAGCTCGAGCAGGTCTTCCTGCTTTAAAAGTGGATGCTCAGCTAAGTGCTGTGGCTCAGAAGAAATCACAGGATATGCAACAAAACCATTATTTCTCACATACAAGTCCGACTTATGGTTCTCCGTTTGACATGATGAGGGATTTTGGTGTTACTTACAAAACAGCGGGTGAAAACATTGCTAAAGGCCAACGTACTCCACAAGAGGTTGTTACAGCTTGGATGAACAGCCCTGGTCACAGAGCAAATATTTTGAATAGACAGTTTACTCACATTGGAGTAGGTTTTGAGCAATCTGAAAATATCTGGACGCAAATGTTTGTGGGTAAATAATGAATAGATAATAAAAAGGGAGCCCAAATATTCGGCTCCCCTTTTTGAACCCATATATAATTATTCAAACCCCTTGATATATCACCGTTTAACCGTTTAGCACTGTTCCGGCGTACCCGCATTGGTCGCTGTTCTGAACGATGAGCCGCAACCGCAGGTAGCGATGGCATTGGGATTGTTAATCGTAAAGCCGCCGCCGAGCAACGATTGTTTATAGTCGATGACCGTTCCTTGCAAAATCAGGGCGCTTTCTTTATCGACGAGAATTTTAATGCCATGTTGCTCGAATTCATAATCATCTTCGTGACGTTCGTGGTCAAATCCCATTCCGTACGATAGCCCGCTGCAGCCCCCACCTTTGACGCCAACGCGAAGGTATGCACCTTCTTCTTCCTGCTCTTTCATCATATCTTTAATTTGAAACGCCGCTGCTTCTGTCAATGTAATAATATCCGACATGCATATCCCTCCTTCATTTTATTTATAGTATACTGATTTCCCCGGTGATTGCTCAATTAATAATAATATACACCTGTGCAAATCGTTTCCGCCGGTCCTGTCATCCGTACGTTTCCTTCCTCTGTCCACGTAATGATTAAATCTCCCCCAGCCAAATGGACGAGCGTTTCTTTATCTCGGGCTGTTTTTCCGTTTAAAACGGAGGCCACAACCGCAGCGCAAGCCCCTGTACCACACGCCTGTGTCACACCAGAGCCGCGTTCCCATACGCGGAAATGAAGCTCATGGTCGTTGATTACTTCCACAAACTCCACGTTGACCCCTTCCGGAAAGCGCTTATCCTTTTCGACAATCGGACCGAGCGTCGTTACCGGCGCTTTCGTAATATCATCCACGTAAAAAATGACATGTGGATTTCCCATCGAAACAGCTGTAATTTCATACCGTTGCCCACCGACTTCAAACGGTTCGGCCACTACTCGTTCCGCCTCCGGACCGGCCATCGGGATTTGGCTTCGCTTTAAACGCGGCTTCCCCATATCCACGGTCACGCTTGTCACCGCTCCATTTTCTACCGTTACGTCTGCCTTCACGAGCCCGGATAACGTTTCAATAAAAAAGGATGGTTTTTGAACGATACCATGTTCATAAACATATTTGGCAACGCAGCGCAAGCCGTTGCCGCAATTTTTTCCTTCCGAACCGTCGCTGTTGAAAATCCGCATCTTTACGGGAGCGATATCCGATGGGCAAATAAGAATCATTCCGTCCGCCCCGATTCCCGTATTTACGTTTGATACTTTCATCGCCAGCGATGACAATAGTGATTCTGGGATCGTCTCTTCAAACATATTGACATATATATAACTATTGCCCAGTCCATGCATTTTCGTAAACGAAAATTGATTCATTGCGTCCTCCTCAAAAAATTTTTTATTTATAAGTATAAAGAAAAAATAAATGGGACACAATGAGAATATCCCCCGTTTTTTCATATACACCTTAAAAGAGGATGTCGCGTGAGACATCCTCTTTTTTTGATCAGCGTTTATCGTTAAAACATCGGGTTTTCCTCTAAGTAACGGTAAATGTTTTCCACTAACTGTTCAGGAGTTTCTCCGCTGACAAACTCCCCATTTACTAAAGCGAAAAGCTTTTCTGCACACTGGGTGCAGTAGCTGAGACAGCTGTACTCGATAATATCCAAATTAGGATCTTTTTCTAATATTTCTAACGCTTTTTGCGACCCGCTTGCCAAATTGCTAATGCAAAATTCAATAATAGGCTTAATCATTGCTTTTCTCACCTTCCTACTGTCTTTCATCGTAGCGATTTTTTCCGCAAACGTCAAACGATACACCTCGTTATGGATGAGATAGCAATTTGTCAATTCTTATGACAAAATTGTTGTTATTTTGTCATAATTTCGATATACTTTTTTATGGCATTTGCGCTTGATAAAATCATCAAAGGGGATTTTCACGATGAGACATCTTGTATTGCTTGGCGGAGGATATGGAAACATGCGGATTTTACACCGCCTCCTCCCGAATCATTTACCGGAAGATGTTCATATTACCCTCGTCGACCGTATTCCATATCATTGTTTAAAAACGGAGTATTATGCACTCGCAGCAGGCACGATCAGCGACCATCACATTCGCGTTCCATTTCCGGAGCATCCACGTCTTACCTACTGTTTCGGCGAAGTTGTACACATTGATCTCGACGAACAACGTGTACAATTGAAGGACGGAAGCAATGTTTCCTATGATGATTTAGTCATTGGATTAGGTTGTGAAGATAAGTACCACGGCGTTCCAGGAGCGGAAACGTTCACTCACAGCATTCAATCGATCGAGAAGGCGCGCGCAGCCTATGAAGCGTTAAATAATCTGCCGCCTGGCGCTGTCGTCGGCATTGTCGGCGCGGGATTAAGCGGCGTCGAATTAGCGAGCGAACTTGCAGAAAGCCGGCCGGATTTACACATTAAGCTGTTTGACCGCGGCGAACGCATTTTGCCAATGTTTCCGAAACGGCTCAGCGACTATGTGGAAAGCTGGTTTGCCGAACATGATATTGAAATCGTCCGCTGTTCAAACGTGACAAAAGTGGAAGAACATACGCTGTACAACCACGATCAACCTGTTCATTGCGATGTCATCGTTTGGACGGCCGGGATTCAACCAAATCGCGTGGTCCGCGAGCTTCCGGTGGAAAAAGATAAGCAAGGGCGCATTATTTTAACAAAACAGCATCATATTCCCGAATACGAAAACGTATACGTTGTTGGCGATTGCGCAAGCTTGCCGCATTCTCCGAGCGCGCAGCTTGCTGAAGCGCAGGCTGAGCAAATCGTTCAAGTATTGCAAAGTCGCTGGAACGGGGAAGAGCCACCAAGCGAGTTTCCACCGATTAAACTAAAAGGAATTCTCGGTTCGCTCGGCAAAAAACACGGATTCGGACTGGTTGCCGACCGCCCGATTACCGGCAGAGTACCTCGGCTGCTAAAATCGGGAGTATTGTGGATGTACAAATACCATAACGGTTATTAATTCAAAACGAAGCAAAATACCTATAAAACCATTGATATATTATATCGTTGCAAAAAGGCGGAGCATGATCTCCGCCTCTTTATTTGCTATATAACTTACCTCCTTGAAACATTAAAGAGGCATTAGCTCCTTATTTCTCCTTTAATAAAGGAGGAGGTAGAGAAATTACATTTTTTGAAAAAGACAATTATAAAAAGTTGACTTCAAAGTAATGATTAGAATATATTATTATTATCATTATCAATAATAATAATAAAGGGGAGTTTTAAAATGATTGAACAACCTATTTCTTTTGAAAGCAGTGGCAACATATTAAAAGGGACGCTATCAATGTTAAATGAAAAAAAAATAAAATATCCTGCTGTTTTGATTCTTTCTGGATCAGGGCCGTTAAATCGAGATGGTAACGATGCAAAAGGAAAATTACAATTGAATTTGTATAAGCAGTTAGCATCCTTTATCACTTCATTAGGTTTTATTACTTTACGCTATGATAAAAGAGGGATTGGTGAGAGTGAGGGAGATTATTTTTCAACAGGAATGTGGGATCTCGTTTATGACGCAAAAAGCGCTGTTCAATTTTTAAAAAATCATCCATTAGTGGACGATCAGCGAATTATCGTATTAGGGCATAGTGAAGGGACCACGCTTGCGGTAGCATTAAACACAATCGAGCAAATACATGGACTTATTTTGCTAGCCGGCGCAGGAGAACGGTTACAAGAAGCTTTATTAAGACAAAGAAAGCTCGCTTATCAAGCATTAAACAATCTAAAAGGGTTTAAAGGAAAGCTTATTCGAATGTTAAATATTGAACAAAAAAATGAGAAAAAGGCAAAAGCACTTTTTAATAAAATATTGCAAACAGATAAAGATGTCATAAAAGTCCAATTTCAGAAAATCAATGCAAAATGGTTTAGAGAGCATTTACAGTATGATGTTCTTCAAGACCTCGAAAAAGTAGAATGCCCAATTTTAGCGATTACAGGGGATAAAGATATCCAAGCAGACCCAGAAAAATTAAATAGACTGCCGAAATTAGTGAAGGGAGATTTAGAGTATTATACAATTAAAAATATGGATCATGTACTAAAGAAACAAGAGGATGAAGTCAATATTTTAAAAATAAAAAAGATATATAAGGAAAACGCAAGTAAACCATTACATGATGAGTTGTGTTTTTGTTTACAAAAATGGTTAAATAACCATTACATTACAAAAGTGAATCATCACCACTTACTGAATAAAAAATGATGAGGTGCTTTATATGAAAGAAACAAAAGCAGATCTTATTTTACATCCAATTCGAATCCGGATCATTCAATCACTTATCGGCGGGAAACGTCTAACTGTGCAAGAGATAATGGAATTTCTACCAGAAGTTCCACAAGCCTCTTTATATCGCCATATAAAAAAACTAGAAGAAGCAGAATTGATTAAAATCGTCGAAGAAAGAAAAATACGGGGAACGATTGAAAAAGTTTATGCTTTGCCAAATGAGTCGAGTGGATTGACAAACGAAGATTTACAGTCATTGAGTCGTGAAGAGCATATGAACATATTTATGAGATTTATCGCAAATATTTTAGCTGATTATGAAAGATATTTAAGTCAAAAGGAAATTGATTTAATAAAAGATGGAGTGGGTTTTCGGCAAGTTCGATTTTATGCAAGTGATGAAGAGTTTTTCCAATTTGCTAAAACTGTTAATGAGGAGATGAAAAAATTGATGAATAACAAACCATCTCCACAACGAAAAAAGAGAATTTTCACTTCGATTATCATGCCAGAATCAGAAGAAAGAGTAAAGCATTGATAAAATTTAGGTTCTTTACTAAACCCCCCTTGATATTTCTATACCACTAAAATAAAAAATCCCTGCCAAACGGCAGGGATTCCAGCTTGCCAACAAAGTTGGCAAGCTGGATGGGTTTCAGACCAATGTCTGAAACCCATTTTGTGAACAGAGGGATCTTTAGCAAAGATCCTTTTTCCTAGCGATAGCCGTACTTTTCCATTTCTGCATAAATGGCCTTTAGCTTTGGATTTCCTTCCCCGACAATCACGCCTTCAATAACAACAACGGGGTAAAACAAATCTTCTTCGATGACTTTGCGCGCAAATTCTCGTTTCTCTTCATCCTCTTCCGGCGGGTTGAAAATATCCACATAGGTAATAGAAAACGGTTGATCTGGGTATTTCCGTTTAATCGCTGCTTCCAGCCACTCATATGTTTCTTTCGAAGAAGGCAGCTGCACGCAAGATGGGCAAGTGATATCTGCACCATATACGCATATTTCTACCTGCTTAAACGTCATATATTTCCACCTTTCATATGATAAAAACAACATTTATCATTAGATTTTTTTCGTTATCATGATTATAATAAAGTTAAAGAAAGGAGTCGATAACAATGACCGATCAAGAAATCAAAGAACAAGTGCAAGAAGTTCTAGATAAACTGCGTCCGTTTCTACTTCGCGATGGCGGAGACTGCGAATTAATTGACGTCGAAGACGGCGTTGTCAAATTACGCCTCCTTGGCGCATGCGGAAGCTGCCCAAGCTCAACCATCACATTAAAAGCCGGAATCGAGCGCGCTCTTTTAGAAGAAGTACCAGGCGTCGTGGAAGTAGAGCAAGTATTTTAAAAATAACAGCGGTTTCCTTTTGGAGACCGCTGTTATTTTTCTAGCGCCAGTTTGTATACCCGGCTTCCTTTTTGTTCTACCGTTAATAATTCGACGGCGCTATTCGGGAAATGAGGACGTAGCTTTTCTTTTACATACTCTCCTTTTCCAGGTTCGGTAAAGGCTAAAACGGTAGGTCCCGCACCGCTTAACGCCACACCGAACGCCCCGTATTCCAAAGCCAACACCTGTACCAACGGCAGATGCGGAACTAATTCCTTCCGATACGGCTGATGAAATAAATCGGCAGCCATCATTTTGCCGGCAAGCTCCCAGTTTTTCGTTAATAATGCAGCAATCAACACATTGCTGACCGCGCTTGCCTCGACCGCTTCTTCCCGCGCAAGCAGCTGTGGCAATACGTTGCGCGCTTTTTTCGTTTCTAATTCATAATCTGGAATGACGGCGACCAAATCCAACTGGATATCGGAAATATGGACGATATCGGTCCCTTGCTCTCGGTGACAGCCGATGATAAGCCCTCCGTATAAAGAGGCGCCGACGTTATCGGGATGACCTTCGTAGCAGCTGGCCAGCCGCATTTTTTGCCCGCGCGTCAGCGCCAAATCAGCAAGCGCATCTGCTAGTTCTATTCCGGCAACAACTGCTGCTGCACTGCTGCCCAAACCACGCGTAAACGGAATATTGCTGTACACATCAACCGAACAGCTTGGCAGCGTACATCCATACGTATCCGCCACTTGCTTTGCCACTTGGTAAATTAAATTTTCCGTTCCTTTTGGAATTCCCTTTACTTCTGGAGAGCAGGGAATAAACTTCCATTCCTCTGCCGGTTTGACTTCTAATGTCAAATAGCGAGAGACGGCAAGACCGACTGAATCAAAGCCGGGTCCTAAGTTTGCTGTGCTCGCGGGCACGATAATTTTTAACATCTCATCTTCTTTCATGAATGGACAACTCCTTGGAGATGCTCGAGCACGATCGTTTCGTCATTCGGGAGCACAACAGGCTCGATTTCCGCTGTTTCCATCGCAATGGCCGGATCTTTTAAACCATTTCCGGTTAGCACCGCAACAACGGTGCTGCCTTTTTCAATTTCGTTTCGTTTTCGTTGTTTAATTACTCCTGCAATCGATGCGCAGGAGGCGGGCTCCGCAAAAATGCCTTCTTTTCTTGCGAGCAGCTTATACGCTGCTAAAATTTCTGCATCGGACACCTCATCGATTTTTCCTTGCGATTCTGCCGCCGCCTGAACCGCTTTTTCCCAGCTGGCTGGATTGCCGATGCGGATCGCTGTCGCCACGGTTTCCGGATTTTCAATGACTTGATTGCGGACGATCGCTGCCGCTCCTTCGGCTTCAAATCCGCGCATTTGCGGAAGCCCGGTTTGCTTCAGCGCATGATACTCTTTAAATCCTTTCCAATACGCCGTGATATTACCGGCGTTGCCGACAGGAATCGCCAGCACATCCGGCGCCTTGCCGAGCTGGTCGCAAATTTCAAACGCCGCCGTTTTCTGTCCTTCAATGCGGTATGGGTTAACCGAATTGACAAGGGTTATCGGGGCAATATCGCTAAGACGGCGCACCATTTTCAGCGCTTCATCAAAGTTGCCGTCAATGGCAAAAATCTCGGCGCCATACATAACCGCCTGTGCCAGCTTGCCCATCGCAATTTTACCATTCGGGATGACGACAATGCAGCGTAATCCTGCTCTTGCCGCGTAGGCGGCAGCGGATGCGGACGTGTTGCCTGTCGAAGCGCAAATAATCGTATGGCTGCCGGCTTCTTTCGCCTTTGCCACCGCCATTACCATTCCACGATCCTTGAACGAACCCGTCGGGTTGGCTCCTTCGACTTTGACGTACAGCTCAATTCCTAGCTCTTCCGATAAACGCGGAAGCGGGATAAGCGGCGTGTTTCCCTCATTTAACGAAAGCAGCGGCGTATTTTCATTGACAGGCAAAAATTCCCGATACGCCTGCAACAATCCTTTCCATGCCATTATTTTCCCTCTCCTTCAACGCGATACGAACTTTTCACTTCCTGGACGATTTCCAAGTCGCGCAATTGCTGTAAAATTTCCTCATAATCTTGCTGCGAGGCGCGGTGCGTCACAATAACAATTTCCGCAAGATTGTTGTCCTTTAACGGTAATTGCAAAATTTTCTCAAAACTTACGCCGCGTTCGGAAAATAGGGTCGTAATTTTGGCAAATGCGCCGACTTGGTCTTTAACGTGAATACGCAAAAAATATTTTGAGAAAATTTCCGCTGGAGATTTTAATTGTTTTTCGTATTGCGGAGCAACGGCATTACATCCATTTACCCCTAAGCGCATGTTTTTCATGACGGCTACTAAGTCAGACACAACCGCTGTCGCTGTCGGCAAGCTGCCCGCTCCCGGTCCGTAGAACATCGTTTCACCAACCGCTTCGCCATATACATAAACGGCATTGTATTCATCATTGACCGAAGCAAGTGGATGAGAGTCCGGAAGCAAGGTCGGCTGGACGCTGACTTCTACTTTGTTTCCATCCCGATGGGCAATGCCAATTAATTTCATTGTATAGCCGAGGCGCTTTCCGTAATTAAGGTCTTCTTCCGTAATCGAGGTAATTCCCTTCACTTGCACGTCTTCTAAATCAATGTTCATCGAAAAGCCAAGCCGCGCCAAAATCGCCATTTTCCGCGCCGCGTCTAATCCCTCGACATCCGCGGTTGGATCCGCTTCTGCATATCCGAGCGCTTGCGCTTCTGCCAGTACGTCTTCATAAGAAGCTCCGTATTTGCACATTTTCGTCAAAATATAGTTCGTTGTTCCGTTGACAATCCCCATCAGTTTCGTAATGCGATCGGAGGCAAGCCCGTCAACAAGACTGCGCAAAATCGGAATTCCCCCGGCAACGCTTGCTTCATAGAACAAATCGCAATGGTGTTCCGCCGCTACGTTTAATAACTCTGACCCATACAGAGCCATTAAATCTTTATTTGCCGTCACTACATGCTTTCCTTGCCGCAGCGCCCGCAGCAAATATTGCCGCGTTTCTTCAATTCCGCCCATCACTTCAATAATGACGTCAATCTCCGGATCATCAATGACGTCTGCGATGTTCGTGGTCAACAGCGCTGGGTCGACCTGAACATCCCGCTTTTTATATATATCCCGGACAAGGATTTTTTTGACTTGCACCGGACATCCTACTTGATGCATCAGCCGTTCTTGATGATTCTCAATAATTTTTACAACCCCGCTTCCAACAGTACCTAATCCTAATAATCCAACCAAGATTGGCTTTTCCATATTCCCCCGCCCTTTCTGTTTATCTATGGTAGACATTTGTATTTTTATAGTAGACATTATAAAAGATATTGCTTTTTTTGGCAATCGTTAATTTTACCATCCAATACAGAAAATGATTAATATCAAGGAAATTCAGATAATTTTTTTGTAAAAAACAAGCAGCCCTGCTGCCTAGGACCGCACATTATGTAAAGGACCGCAAACTCCATTCTTTATTGACCAGCGTTTCAGGCTGGTTTCCAGTTAATATGGCAATAATATTACGGCAACATAGCTCCATCATCTTTGTCCGAGTTTCTTTTGTTGCACTCCCAATATGTGGAAGGGCCACAACGTTTGGAAGGGCCAGCAATGGATGCGATGCATCAATCGGCTCCTGCTCAAACACATCTAATCCTGCTCCTGCGATTTCCCGGCTGACAAGCGCCTCATATAACGCTTGTTCATCCACAACTGCTCCTCTCGATGCATTGATAAATATCGCAGACCGTTTCATTTTGCGGAATGCTTCTTTGTTAAACATATGACGCGTCTCATTTGTCAGCGGTGTCAGGCAAACAACAAAATCCGCTCTTTCTAACAGCTCCTCAAAAGAACAATATGTAGCTCCAAGCTGCTTTTCCGCTTCGATGTTGCGGGAACGATTGTGATACAACACATTCATATCAAAACCAAAGGCTCGTTTGGCGACCGCTTTTCCAATATTCCCCATACCGACAATCCCAATCGTTTTATGGTGAACATCCACCCCGGCCAGCAGAAACGGGCTCCAGCTTTTCCACTTCCCATCTTTGATAAACTGTGCCGCTTCCACCATGCGGCGGGCGGTAGCCAGCAATAAGGCAAACGTCAAGTCAGCGGTTGTATCGGTCAATACATCAGGAGTATTGCAAACGGCGATGCCGCGTTTCGTCGCGGCCCGCACATCGATATTATCAAAGCCGACGCCCATGTTCGCCACGACTTTTAGCCGCTTTCCAGCATCCAATATGGCCTCATCCACCATATCTGCCACCATCGTCAACAACGCATCCGCTTTCTTCGCCTCGTCCATTAGGACATCGCGCGGAACCGGTACGTCATCATGCGGCCACATCGCTATTTCGGCAATTTCTTTCATCGGTGCGATAATCTCCTCCGGCAACTTTCTTGTAATAAACACATACGGCCGCTTCATACCTCCACCTTCCCCCTCAATGTTTTTCCCTTATCTTATCACAAATTTCTGGCAAAAAAAACGAGGATTTCATTCTCATCGTGTTAACGAATGAGACAGCCATTCTACTTTCGGAAGAGAAAGCCGGCGGCTTGCCAAACCGACAATATCCATAAACGAGGCAAGAAATTGCTCATGCTCACGCGAACGGGCGATGATGCTCTGCAGCATATGCGCATATTGTTGTTTTTCCTGTGCATCATTTGTCATATAATAGCCTTCGATACATTCAAAATAATGAAGCGGAAATAGAAGGCGAGCGTATACAAGACGCCAAGCAAATGGAGATAAAGGGGTGTGGTGTTCATAATCGCGGAAAAATTGCCTTATCTCGCGGACGGAATCACGCCCTTTTTTTACGTATAAATAGCGAACCCACTCCGCCAAATCCCTTGCACAATGATCATACACCCAATCGATTGGCAGCTTCTGCTCTTTCCCTTCCGTCCACCCAGCATTTGGCAACCGTTCGTGGCAAAAGGTGGCATAATCAATGCCGACCGGCTCCTCATCCAGCTCTGTATCGGCAACATATTGAATCGCGTTTTCGGCAAGTCCAAGATAGTATGGAAACGATTCAATAAATAGCCGATCAAACATCGTTTCCATCCCCATAGCAATTTTATTTTTCCAAAATTCCTCCATTTGATCGACTCGTTTTCCCCAAAGTTCTTTCCATTGGCCGATCCGCCGGCAATGAACGAGCGGAAGCGGACATATGCGGCCGCGTTGATGAAATTTCGCTAACTCCCTCCCAATGGAAATATTTCTTGCATACGGCAGAAACGGCGTACGAACAATAACAATAGGCTGTTCATTCCTATAAGCAACGAGCCTGCCTGATTTTGTCGGCACAAATGATGCGACCGTCACATCCCCTTTGGATATTAAATAATGGCTCATTTTTTGCAGTTCCTCAAGCTCCGCTTCACTGCGTCCATGGACAGGGATAACGGTATAACACTGATTTTTATCAAAAAATGTGTAATACCGTCCGTTTTTTTGCATCCGCTCTACCGCAATATCATATTCCTGGCGAATCCATGATTCCATTGCTTCCCCCTCCTTTTAACAGTAATATATGAGGCGTTTCGCCAAAAAATCTGCATTTCTTTATCACGAGCATCTCTGTTTACAAAAAAGACACATTTATGCCATCATAAACATATATAATAAAAAACAACTCCCTAAAGAAATAGGTGACGCAAATGAAAGAACCAATTATGAACAATCTCGAACAAACCGCTCGCCAATGGCTGGAAGAGCGAGGGGTGACGATCAAAGATATCGCTGAACTTGTATATTATCTACAATCAAAATACCATCCTGATTTGAAACTGGAAGACTGTATCGAAAATGTCAACCGTGTCATTGCGAAACGCGAAGTGCAAAACGCGATCTTAACCGGCATTCAGCTTGATAAATTAGCGGAAGAGGGCAAATTGGACGAACCGCTGCAGACCATTATTCATCGCGATGAAGGGTTATATGGGGTGGACGAAATTTTAGCGTTGTCGATCATCAACGTGTACGGATCGATCGGCTTTACAAATTATGGATATATTGATAAACAAAAGCCAGGTATTTTGCAATATTTAAATGATAAATCGACTGGAAAATGCAATACGTTTTTAGATGATATCGTCGGCGCCATTGCCGCCGCCGCTTCAAGCCGCTTAGCGCACCGGGCTGCGAATACGGAATAAACATGGCAAAAAAAGCCGCCGCTCTTTAGCAAAAGAGCGGCGGCTCTTTTAAATGCGTTCCATCCATTCCCGCAATGAATCGACAGTGTAAGTCGGCTGTTTTTCATACCGTTGCAGCAACTCTTTTGTCGTTACTCCGGTATGAACAAGCAACGTATCGATTCCGGCATTCATCCCCGCCATAATATCGGTATCGTAATAATCACCGATCATCAATGTTTCCTCTCTTGGAATCCCTAACACTTTTAACGCCTGCTCCATAATCACTTTCTCCGGTTTGCCGATAAAAATCGGCTGTACTTGCGTGGATACCGCGACAACGGCTGTAAGTGAGCCGTTTCCCGGCAGCAGCCCCCGCTCGGTCGGAATGGCGATATCGGCATTCGTCGAAATAAACGTCGCCCCGTTGCGCACGGCTAAGCAGGCAATCGCCAGTTTTTCATACGTAATGCTGCGGTCAATGCCCATCACGACGAAGTCCGCGTCTTCTTTCGCGAACGTGAATCCTTTTTCCTCGAGCGCGGTACGAATTCCTTCTTCCCCGATTACATAAATGGAAGCATCCGGTTTTCTCTCAAAAATATAATTAGCCGTTGCCTGGCTGGTCGTAAATACATGTTCCGCTGTCGCCGGAACGCCGAATGACTGCAATTTCTCCGCTACTTGCGCCGGCGTGCGCGACGAGTTATTTGTCACAAATAAATACGGAATGCCTTTCCGGTGCAATTCCTTTACAAAGTCGCGGGCTTCCGCAATGCATTCGGTTCCGCGGTACATCGTTCCGTCCAAATCGATTAAATACCCTTTGTATGTTTTCAATGTCTTCACCTCTTTTTTAATCATACACGCAACAAAAACTTAACGAAAGCAGCGGCAAATGTCAAAAAGTAAACACGCTTCATCAAAAATACAGAAGCGTGTTTGCCATACAATCAAAACAATGTCGCTTAATTGCGAAACGCCGACACCGGACCGAGCTCGTTTTCTAAATATGTACGCACAGCTACTGGATACGCTTGAAGAGCTGCAAAATATTTTCGCATATCTTCCAATAATTTCTTATGGTCGACATTCGTATAATGGTGCACCAGCATTTTCCGATGGGCAATGATCGCTTTTAATGCTTTGGCATCCTCTTCTGTTATTACCTTTTCGTCTGTTAAAATATCGATAATATCTTCGTAACTGCCCGGATCTCTCATAATAAATCCGTCAATCATCGCATTTCCAACATCTAAAATAGCCTCAATCACTAAATGGGCAATCCTCTCTAACGCAAGTCGGGATAATTCGTCGTCCCACTCCGCTTTTTCCTTATAAATACACAACATTTTTTCCATATAACGTAATGTTTCCTCGATTTTATTACGATCGACAAAATACATCACAGTTTCCTCCCATATAGTTCTTTTTTTATTGTACCATAATCAACAGGACA
This sequence comes from Parageobacillus sp. NEAU-HV-2, assembly GCF_059115485.1. Lineage (NCBI taxonomy): Bacteria > Bacillati > Bacillota > Bacilli > Caryophanales > Anoxybacillaceae > Parageobacillus > Parageobacillus sp. NEAU-HV-2. Next base: position 203,676 of record NZ_JBXUJJ010000005.1, on the reverse strand, counting down.
TTTCCCCTATTGTTTGCTATGATGAAAATAACTTCAATTTGGACTGGAGGTCACGGCCAATGATTGAGCGTTTTTACTTATACGATGATACCGTTGAAACAAAAACGCGCTTCGTCAGCTTTTTAGGAGAACGGCAGCGGTTCGATTTGGCGATCATCCAAACTGATCGTTTCTACGGGAAATATTTAGTTCTCGACTTGCAAAGCAACCGTTTTGCCATCATCGGACAAGACGATCTAGAGGAACCAGGGTACTTAGAACATGCGTATCATCTCAGCGAAGAAGACGCGAATGATTTGCGGGCATTTTTGTACGAATGCATTTCATAGTCACCTTTTCATTCGGGAACATTATAAACAATCCCCGGAAACGAGGAAGGTGAAACAAATGCAGGAGAAGGAAAAATATAGCGACTTTTCCACCGCGGAAAAGCAGAAAAATTTTTTAACGGCGGAAGAATTTCCGGAAGGACCGTATGGATCGCCGCGCCGTGCCGACGTGCCGGTCGAAAATAAAAGCACCCCATGGAAAAAAGGGCAGCGCCATTACAGCGCCTTTAACTATGAATTCAAATCATTCCATCAAAATATTCCAAGGCGAGATCCTGGCGCACACCCGCTGCATGACGATCCACGGGAAAACGAGCAATTTCCATACGGCCAGGATTAATGGACACGCGGCTATCCTCGTGAAAAAGGATAGCCGCGTGTCATTTTTACCGCTTTATTTTGCGAAGCACAAAATAGGCGCAGCCAAAATTGCAATATTCGTACAAATATTCGGATAAGGTACTGATTTTTGTATCATATGTCGCTTTTTGGTTATAGTCATCAAAAAAGCCGCGTAAACGGAGCTGATTATATCCCCAATCTCCGACAATATAGTCATACTTGCTTAAAATATCGGCATATCGAGCGCGAAATGCCTCTTCATTAAACGCATTTTTCACGTTTTCCACCAGTTCGTAGCAAATATTGTTAATGCATATCATCGTTTTCACCTTGCCTTTCCACTTTCATCATAAACGATGAAACGCTCCCAATCAATTACTGTTATTGAAGTTTGGCAAGAGAATCATCCTAAAGATGAAGGGGGTGTTAACCATGAAAAAACCATTGCTTGCCGTCGCATTGGGTACAGCTGTCACATTAGCAGGCTGTGCGCAGATGGCACGAGACGATAATACCGATGTATATAAACGGAGCGGCAATACGATGAACGTCACCGACCGCAACGATTTATATAACGAAAATGGAGTGCCAAATGGCGACGATACGCCAATGAATAACTTTGGCTATGTCCGCCACCAAAAAAGTCCTGTTCGCGGCGATGCCAACGCCTATAACAATATGCCATCCTTTAACCGCGAGCGAGCCGCCGATTTAATTAGCAAGCTCTGTACACAGCTTCCAAACGTGAACGATGTCGCCACATTGGTAACCGATGAGGAAGTGTTAGTCGTCTATGATGCCGATACAAAAAACCGTAATGAAACGGCAGACCAAGTGAAAAAGACCGCGCTTTCCGTCGTTCCTCACTATTACCATGTATATGTGGCTGACAATCCACAGCTGATGAAAGACATCGAACGTTTCGGACGTTTGGATTCGAACAGCCGAAATATTGATCAAATTATCGATGCTACGATTCAACAAATGCTAAAATACCCGCAAGGTAAGAAGCTAAGTGACGGAGAAAATGAAAACGGCGAAATGATCAATGAAACAAACGATCGTCTTGACCGTGATTTTCATGACGGAACACCGCGATCAGTCAAAACCACACGCTAACAGAAAAAACGGTCTGTCTTCTCATACAGAAGGCAAGACCGTTTTTTCGACGCCTCTATGCTTTCATTTGCCTTGCTGCCGAAGCCGCATTGACTTGTTCATCGGCATGATATGAAGACCGAACAAGTGGGCCCGCTTCGCAATGGGTGAAGCCTTTGCTTAAAGCGATCTCTCTTAGTTCTCTGAATTCATCTGGATGATAATATTTGACGACTTTCAAATGTTTTTTCGTCGGCTGTAAATATTGGCCGATCGTTAAAATATCGACATGGTTGGCGCGCAAATCATCCATCGCTTCAATAATTTCTTCTTTCGTTTCCCCGAGTCCGACCATGATGCTTGATTTCGTTGGAATATCCGGCTGCAGCTCCTTAGCGCGGCGCAAAAATTCAAGCGAGCGTTCATAGGTGGCACGTGCGCGCACTCTCGGCGTCAAGCGGCGCACCGTCTCAATATTATGGTTTAAAATATCCGGACGGGCATCCATCAATGTTTTTAAGTTTTCGTATACTCCGCCCATATCAGAAGGCAACACTTCGATCGTCGTAAACGGGTTTTTGCGGCGGATGGCCCGAACTGTTTCCGCAAACACGGCTGCTCCGCCGTCCTTTAAATCGTCACGGGCAACAGCAGTGACGACAACATGTTTTAAGTTCATGATGCGGACAGACTCTGCAACACGTTCCGGTTCCTGCCAGTCCAGTTCGGTCGGCAACCCCGTTTTGACCGCGCAAAAACGGCAGGCGCGAGTGCATACATTTCCTAAAATCATAAATGTCGCCGTTCTCCGAACCGCCCAGCATTCATGAATGTTTGGACATTTTGCTTCCTCACATACCGTATGTAACCGGTTTTCACGCATCAATTTCTTTAGTCCGGTATAACTTTCATTTGTATTTAACTTTATTTTTAACCACTCTGGTTTGCGAATATGGTCTTCTTTTGTCGACATTGTTCTCAACTCCAATAAGTTTTTATTTACATTTTTCATTATAAAAAAAACAACCGCTAAACACAAAGAAATTAGCCAGTTCCCACTACTTACCGCTTTTTAACATTTATGAAACAAACAAATCTCCCCAAACTAAATATATGAAATGGACGGAAAGGAGTAGAAATGTGTGTGCCGATGGATATTGATTATATGGATTGCTGCTATTGTATTAACGGTACCGAAAGCAACATTTGCCGAAGAAAAAATGGGTGAGGACACGATATACGAAAAACGAATGGAGCTGTATAAAAAAGCGGAAGCAGTCTCGCTCATCCCTTGGTATTACTTTGCAGCAATCGACCAATACGAACGAAACGTCCGGCAAGTGCGCCGTGATTTGCCAAAACCTACCGGCGTGCTCGGGATCTATATCAAGCCCGAAATTTGGGCCGGACCGCTAAACAGAAACCCTCATGATACAAATCCGTTTACGATTTCGCAATTTGGTGGTCTCGGCGTTGACGGCAATGGTGACGGCCTTGCCAATCGCGAGGATGATGAAGATGTGATTTTCGCGATCGCTCGCTATTTGCAAACGTACGGAATCGATCGTCAACATATTAAAATGGCGCTATGGAATTATTATCAGCGCAGCAAAGCGGTTGACCTAATTTTAGGCAAAGCAAAAATATATAAAAAGTACCAAACGTTAAAATTAGATGATCATGTATTCCCGCTTCCTCTTCATGCTAACTACAGCTATCGCGATACGTGGGGAGATAAAAGGAGCTGGGGTGGACGCCGCATTCATGAAGGAACGGACATTTTTGCCGACTATGGCGTCCCGGTGCGGTCGACGTGCTACGGAATCATCGAATTAAAAGGATGGAATAAATATGGCGGATGGCGCATCGGTATTCGCGATATTAATAATACGTACCACTATTTTGGCCACTTAAATGGATTTGCCCCTAATTTGCGCGAAGGGCAGATCGTCGAACCGGGAACGGTCATCGGCTCGGTCGGCAGCTCCGGCTACGGCCCGCCGGGAACAGCGGGAAAATTCCCGCCGCACCTTCATTACGGAATGTACAAAGATAATGGCTATATGGAATGGTCGTTCGACCCATATCCGCACTTAAAAGCATGGGAACGCGCGGAAAAACAAAAACGGAAGAAAAGTAAGGAGGCCGAACAGAAATAAGCCTCCTTTTTCTTCTCCTGTGCAGTATATTTTTCTTTTAATGTCCTCCTAGATACGCTTTCTTCACCTGTTCGCTTGCATTTAGTTCCTGTGCGGTTCCCGACAGGACGACCCGCCCTGACTCAATGACATATGCCCGATCGGCTACAGACAGCGCCATATGCGCGTTTTGCTCGACTAATAAAATAGTCGTCCCAAAGGAGTTAATTTCTTCAATGATGCGAAAGATGGTTTTCACCAATAATGGCGCCAATCCCATCGACGGTTCATCAAGCAACAGAAGGCGCGGCCGAGCCATTAGGGAGCGGCCAATCGCCAGCATTTGCTGCTCTCCGCCTGACAAAGTTCCGGCGAGCTGTTTTCTCCGCTCGTAAAGGCGCGGAAACAGATGATACACTTTCTCGAAGTCTTGCTGAATTTCCTGTTTATCCTTTCTTAAAAAAGCACCTAATTCCAAGTTTTCTTCTACAGTCATATTAGCAAAAATTCGGCGGCCTTCGGGAACATGGGAAATTCCTTGTTTCACAATCGTTTGCGCCGCTTTGCCTGCAATGGATGTCCCTTCGTATAGAATATCGCCCTGCTTCGGTTTTAACAGCCCAGAAATCGTTTTTAGTAACGTGCTTTTGCCGGCGCCATTAGCGCCGATTAAGGTGACGATTTCGCCGTTTTTTACTTCCAGTGAAACACCTTTTAACGCTTGAATATTTCCGTAAAATACATCGATGCTTTCCACTTTTAGCACGTTAAGAAACCTCCTCGCCAAGATATGCCTCGATCACTTTAGGATTATTTCTTACTTCTTCCGGTGTGCCATGCGCAATCAACTGCCCGTGGTCAAGCACATAAATCCGTTCGCATATTCCCATCACGAGAGACATATCGTGCTCAATCAGCAAAATCGTTAAATCAAACTTCTCGCGTATAAAGGCAATCAAGCTCATTAATTCTTTCGTTTCCTGTGGATTCATCCCTGCTGCAGGCTCGTCAAGCAGCAATAGCTTCGGATGCGCGGCGAGAGCTCTGGCGATTTCTAAACGGCGCTGCTGTCCATATGGCAAATTTTTCGCTTTCTCATCCATCACATGTTCGAGCTTAAAAATCTTTAAAAATTCGACCGCTTTTTCTTCTATTTCTTTTTCGCCAGAAAAATGGGAAGGAAGGCGAAAGATGGAGCTAAGAATAGAATGACGGGCGAGAGAGTGATAGGCAACTTTTACATTGTCCAGCACCGAAAGCTCACCAAACAGCCGAATATTTTGGAATGTGCGGCTGATTCCTTTGCGCGTAATTTTATATGGCGGCAGGCCGTTTAGCTTCTCATTGTCGAGCACAATGCTTCCTTCGGTTGGCTCATAGACGCCGGTCAGCAAGTTAAAAAAGGTGGTTTTCCCTGCCCCGTTCGGTCCAATAAGCCCTACTAATTCTCCCTTATTCAACTCCATATTGACGTCAGATAAAGCTTTCAGGCCACCAAATTGAATGCCAACGTGTTCCGCTTTAAGCAACGGTGTTCTTGTTGTCATTTCCAATTCCCCCTTGCACCGCTCTGCGCAGCTTAAAGAAAGATGTTACTTCTTTTGTGCCTAACAATCCTTTTGGACGATACAGCATAACCAAAATAAGAATGATGCTATATATAATCATTCGCGTTTCTGGATAATCCTGAAGGAATGTCGAAACAACTGTTAATAGGATAGCAGCGATCACCGCGCCAGACATGCTTCCTAGTCCGCCAAGCACAACAAAAATCAAAATATCAAATGATTTCAAAAAGCCAAAGTTAGTCGGCTGAATGATATAAAAATGATGAGCATAAAGCCCCCCGGCAATTCCGGCAAAGAAAGAACCTATGACAAAAGCGACCACTTTATAATACGTCGTGTTAATTCCCATGGAATCCGCTGCGATTTCATCCTCTCGAATCGAGATGCAGGCACGTCCATGGGTAGAGTTAGTAAAATTAGCAATGACAATAATGGTGATAAGCAGGCAGGCAAACACCCATGGCCAAGTTGTGAGGTGGGTTACCGTCATACCGCTGGCGCCGCCAACATACTCAATGTTTAGCAGGCTGATTCGTACGATTTCCCCAAAACCAAGCGTAGCAATCGCTAAATAATCGCCCTTTAGCCGAAGGCTAGGAATGCCGATGAGGAGGCCTGCAACCGCTGCAGCGACACCGCCAACAAGCAACGCAAGCGCAAACGGCATCTGCAATTTCATCGTCATAATCGCTGATGCATAAGCTCCCACGGCAAAAAACCCGGCATGGCCAATGGAAAACTGTCCGGTAATCCCGATGATTAAATGAAGGCTGACAGCTAGTATAATGTTAATCACCATAAAAAATAACGTATTAACATAAAAGGAATTAAGTATTTCTCCCGATATTAGCACCTGAACCACAACAAAAAGGATCAGCGCCAGTACAATGGAGATCCAAAATCCTATCGTCCGCTTCAAAGTTGCCATCGCTCCCTACCATCCTTTACACTTTTTCTCTTACGTTTTTACCAAATAATCCAGCTGGTCGGAAAATGAGAATCAAAATAAGAATGATAAAAGCGACCCCATCCCGCCAAAGCGAATAACCAAGACCGCTTACGAGCGATTCAATGACGCCAAGCATCAGGCCGCCAACCATCGCGCCAGGGATAATGCCGATTCCTCCTAATACGGCAGCTACGAACGCTTTTAAACCTGGAATAATTCCCATCAGCGGGTCGATTTTAGTATAGTAAATCCCGAAAATAACGCCTGCTGCCCCCGCCAAAGCCGAGCCAATGGCAAAAGTCGCTGATATAGTATTATCTACATTAATTCCCATCAACCGAGCTGCTTCTGCGTCATGAGAAACGGCCCGCATCGCTTTTCCGATTTTTGTTTTATGGACGATAAATTGAAGGAGAATCATCAATACAATGGAAACACCAAGAATCAATAATGACTGGCTATTAACGGTTACGCCCAATACTTCAATTTTTTTATCCGGAAGCACTGTGCTAGGATACGCTTCTGGCTGAGCACCACGCAGATAAATGGTTCCATACTCAATTAAAAGCGAAACCCCGATGGCAGTGATCAGTACAGCGATTTTTGTAGCGTTTCGCAACGGTTTATAAGCGATTCTCTCAATACATACCCCTAAAATCGCGCAGGAAACCATTGCGAGGAGCAACGCTGGAAAAAAACCTACATGAAAACTGGTGACAGCGTAAAATCCAACAAAAGAACCAATCATAAATACATCGCCGTGCGCAAAATTGATGAGGCGCACAATTCCGTATACCATCGTATAGCCAAGCGCAATCAGTGCGTAGATGCTTCCAAGGGAGATCCCGTTAACTAGTTGCTGAATGAGTTCCATATTTGCACTCTCCTTAAAGAAGACTGTTTCTTTTATCTAGAAAAATTCGGAATAGGGGGACATGCCCCCTATCCACCGCGTGAGATTATGGATTCACTTTTGTTTTAAATTGTTGCTGGCCGTCCTTATATTCGAGAATCGTAGCTGACTTCACTGGATCGTGGTTTTTATCTAGCGTCAATGTTCCCGAAACAAGAGCAAGGTCTTTCGTTTTCGCAAGCGCGTCTTTAATTTTTTCTGGATCTGTGCTTCCAGCACGTTTGATGGCATCAGCGAGGAAATATGCTGTGTCATATCCAAGGGCGCTGAAGGCATCTGGAGATTTATTGTATTTCGCCTTGAATGCTTTTACAAAATCTTGAATTTTTTGATCTGGGTCATTGGAAGAATAGTGGTTCGTAATAAACGTATTGTTCAATGGATCTTTGCCGGCGATTTCCACCAATTTAGGCGAATCCCATCCGTCGCCGCCCATAATCGGTACATTAATGCCAAGTTCACGCGCCTGTTTTACGATAAGACCTACTTCTTCGTAATAACCAGGCAAGAAAATGAATTCCGGATTAGCCGATTTAATGCGGGTAAGCGTAGCACGGAAGTCCGTGTCTTTAGCAACGTAAGCTTCTTCCGCTACAATTTTGCCGCCTTCTTTTTCAAACGCTTCTTTAAACGCTGCGGAAAGACCCTTCGAATAGTCGCTGGAACTATCAATCAGCACCGCTGCATTTTTCACTTTTAAATCATTGATCGCGAATTTCGCGGCAACTGTCCCTTGGAAAGGATCAATAAAACATGTCCGGAATACAAAATCGTTTACTTTGCCATCTTTATTCGTAATCGTAGGGTTTGTTCCCGTTGGCGTAATTAACGGAATTTTGTTATCTTGGGCCACTTGGACTTGCGCTAGCGTATTGGTGCTCGTTGCGGCGCCGATAATCGCTGCTACCTTGTCCTGGCTGACGAGCTTGATCGCACCGTTCGTCGCTTCGGCCGCATCAGATTTATTATCCACCTTTACGAGCTCAAGTTTTTTTCCGTTAATGCCTTCTTTATTTATCTCTTCCAAAGCAAGTTCCAGCCCTTCGGCAATCGACTGTCCAAATGAAGCTACTCCGCCGGATAATTCAAGATTGGCGCCGATTTTAATCGTATCGCCGCCGCCTCCGCCGCCAGAAGAGCTGCTCATCTCCTTCTGTCCTCCGCATCCTGCCATAACTCCAGCAGTTAATGCCAATGATAGAAAAATACTAGCCAGCCTTTTTTTCTTCATTCTTTTTCCCCCCATGATTATTTTTCAAAAAATTCAGTTTAACAGATGTATACTTTCTCTCCTTCCTCACATCCTTTCTATATGTTTTTTAAAATAACATAATAATAAAACTATTTTTAATTTAATACAATATTACAAAATTTTTTTCTCTCCGTCTAGGTGTTTTCTACTATAAATTGAAAAGCTGTTTTGCAGATAAATTGTCTTTCAGCAAAACAGCTTAATAGAAACGGCAAACAATAACGTTTTTTATATATAATTTTTTGTTATTGCTGTAAAAAACAGCAAATCGATCTCCATATTCACGGCAAATCAGTGATTAGTGTGATGGTATATTTAAAGAAGGACCGACATTTCCACTGTTATTATAAAATTGCGGAACCTCTCCTGGAATTATGTGCATGATGATCGGAATATTCGTAGAAACTGTTGACGTTTTTGACGCAAATGGAATGATTACTTGAATATCGACAGAAACGTGAATATCCACTTCAATTAACGCGCTGTTAATCCCGAACATTTTAATTTCTTTCGTCACTTCGGTGTCTGCATTGCCAATAACTTGAAACTGCACGGGGATACGCGGCCCGAGATTGCTAAGAAGCGAATTATTCGTGACTTGGCCAAAAGGAATATAGTAAATAATCCCTCTGCTGTCTCCTTTTCCAGATTCCACCTCAGGAAGCACAAGCCTCTCAATTCTCCCTTCTGTTGCTGCCTTTAAGCTTTCCATCACATAGTCATCCGTCTTTGCCAAAATTCGGTTTACAACAGCGGTGTTAAAATCGACGGAAGCAATTTTGCCATTGGCATCTTTTTGCACGATGACCAAATTGCTCATCTCTTTATTTTCTTTTAAAAATTGCTGTTCGATCGCATTATTAATCACTAAATCAGCAATCCGTTTCGTTTCGGTTTCGGCAATTTCCATTAAAACCGGTTCAAAGCTTTTATTGACAATCCAAAGGCTAAGAGCGGTAGTAAACATAAAAAACACAAACGTCAGCAAAAACACATAGCGAAACGGAAGCGGCCCTCTTCTTGACAATCGGGGGCGAGCGGGAAATCTAGGCAAAATAAAATCCCTCCTTTACAAGCTATATGTATGCTTGAAAGGAGGGAGATAAAGCAAATTGTTATATAATTTTTTACCGCATCTTCAACAAAGCATCTTTTCCTTTCATACCGACCGTAATTCCCAGCTCTTCGGCAGCGACCGTCACCGATTCTAAAGGCGCTTCCAGCAGTTGTTCAATCGTGCGAACCCCGACCGCCCTTCCAGCCACAATTCCACGGTCGCGCAGTTTTTCGTTCAATAGTGCCACATCAAGCGCTCCGCACATAATGTACCCTTTTTCACTCGCTACAGCAAGCAAATTGGTTTTTGGCAATTGGACAGAAATAGCGATAAATGGATAACCGTCGATCATAATCGGCGTTACGTGAATCATGATAACATCACGCTCCTTTCCCTACTTCAATGTATGAAGCAAGGAAAGATGTGTGTCTATTTCCCTTTCGCCAATTTCCATGCGAGCACGTCCCGCAAAAATTCCGGCATGTAATATTTCTTTTTCGGCGCGCGCTGCATTTGCGGATAAAAATGGCCGATCGTAAACATATCGATCGTTGCCACCTCGTATAATTGATCCGGATTTAGCGGCTCGCCGTTGATCGTAATATGACGGATATGTTCCGCGCCATCTTCTTCTCTTTCCGTCTCGATCTCGACCCCGTCATAAACCATTTGCCCCATCACCTTCCCGCGAAAACCGAAACCTTTAAATTGCAGCTGTTTCATTCTTTCTGTATTGGCCTGCAAAATAATTTCTTTTAATTCCGTGCCGCGCAGCTGAACTTTGCAAGGGTTGATCGGATGTGGGCAAATGCGGTGCAAATCTTTTCTAGTGACTACTCCTTTCGGAAGCGGCTCTAACAGAACTCCCGCATTTACCATGCCAATTTCCGCATCGCACCATTCTTTTAATGCCGAAGCGAGCAATTTGGCAAACGGAGACGGCGAAAACCATTGCAACGGCAAGTCTTCCTTTAGCTCGGCAATTTGTTCTGCTTCCAATGCTGCCAAACTTTGCTGTTCTAATAACGATAAGGTTCGTTTCGTTTTCTCCAAATCCGGCAAACTTTCCACATCCACAACAGTAGCTAATGCTTCATATGTATGATCACTTTCCTCAATTTCTAACTTCACTACTCCAATAAACTTTCCATATTTCCCGGCGCCACACAATAATGTATCATTAATCCTTTTTCCCTCTGGAAATAAATGATGGGTATGCCCTCCAAGAATAATATCAATTTCCGGTATCGTCTGGGCAATCTTTTCGTCCTCGTTGATTCCCAAATGCGATAATAAAATGACAAGATCCGCTTGTTTTTTCACTTCTGCCGCAATGTTTCCCAGCATCTCAAAAGGCGGCGTCACTTTCCATCCTAATAACTCGTAAAATTTAGCGAAATAAGCCGTTACTCCAATCACGCCAACACGAAACGCGTCCGAAATCGGAATAATCGAATATGGACGCACCCAGGAAGGACGCGTGCCGTCTTTATGAAATAAATTGGCGACAAGCACGGAGAACCGAGCGTTTTCGTATAACGTATTTAAGTCTTCGTAATCAAGAGTAATTCCTTCATTATTGCCGATCGTTACGGCGTCGTACTGAAGGGCATTGAGTAAATCGACATTCGCTTTTCCTCTCGTCGCCTCGGTAATCGGGTGAAAACGGTCGATAAAATCGCCAATGTCAAATAACAACATCGTCTCATTCCGTTGACGGTGTTTCTGTCTTTGCTCAGCCAAGAAATAGGAAATTCGCGGCCAATACTCGAAATGGCTATGCACATCATTCGTATGATATACATATACTGTCCGTTTCAATGGACAACCTCCTCTTATGAAAAGCTTTCGTAAATAAGGCGGATTCCTAAAAGAATAAGCACAATCCGCAAAACGGCGACGACGGTTTTGCTGCGCAGCCGCTTATTAATAAATGCACCCGTTTTCGCACCAAACCAAACTCCCGGGATTAAGGCGAGCGCAAATAGCCATTGTACGTTTCCCATAAACACATGTGTAAGCGAGCTGACCAATGAAGATAAAAAGATCATAAACATCGAAGTCGCAACGGCGACGTGAGGCGGGAAGAGAAACAATATCATCATCGCCGGCACCATTAGCGAACCGCCACCAATGCCAAACATGCCGCCGAAAAAGCCAACGACAAAAGAGATGACAATAGCGACGATCGGATGATATCCATACGTAACCGTTTCTCCTTCATTCGTTGTATAAGTGCGAGTAATTTTAAATGATTTTCGTTGTGAACGCGCCGAAGCGTTTTTGCTGAAAGATAAAAAGAACGATACAGCCACTAAAAAAAGACCAAAATATAAAGAAAAATGTTCTAAGCTTAATGTATTATTTACCCATGCCCCAATGATCGCTCCCGGGCCGCTTCCGATAAAAAATAAAAGCCCGCTTTGATAATCGACCATTTTTTCCTTCATATACGACAAGGTCGACGACAGCCCGTTGAAAATAATAACAACGAGCGAAGTGCCGACCGCCAACTGCGGGGTAACGTGCGGCAGCCAATGAACCGCGCTTAAAAATAACAACGATGGCACAATAATCACGCCGCCTCCTAAACCAACTAAACTGCCGATCGTTCCCGCCAAAAAACCGACAATGACTAACAACACATATTCCATATCGTTTCATCTCCAATATTAAAATAAATCAAGCTGGCGTGGTGCTAAATCGGTATATTCAATGCCAAGCAAACGGATCAATTGTTTCGCATTATCCGCTGCATCCCCGCCAGAGTTGTTGTTAAAAAGCACATAAATATCTTTCGTCTTCGCTTTTAACATTTCGATATGGTTGACCCATTCGCGCAATTCTTCTTCACGATACCGATACAAATATCGAACCGCCCGCCAATTTTCTCCGCTTGTCGCTTTATTCCATCCGTGGACGTTGCGGCCATGGAAACGAATAAGCGTTTTTTCCGCATCAGTCGGATAAAGCACGGTCGGAATTGATCCTTCCCCCGCCTGCGGTTCATCACAAATGCTATGGATCCATCCTTCCTCCTTCATAAATTGTAACGTCTTTGCATAAAAACGAGGAGAGAACCAGGAACGGTGGCGAAACTCCAGCGCTGTCGGAATCTCTTTCATTTGCGCCCTACACCAGCGCAAATACGCGACATGCTCGCGGCGGCAATCAAACCATGGCGGGAATTGAAACAACACCATCGCAAGCTTTCCCGACTGGAGAAACGGCTCAATCGAATCCAAAAACGCGGCAAACATCTCTTCTTTGTCGGCATATGGAATCGGACCGCGCTCATGTCCGGTCATTCCTTGATACGCTTTTACAACAAAACGAAAAGAATGGGGGGTTTCGCGAATCCACTTTTCGACATTTTGCCGCGGCTGAATCGCATAAAAGTAGGAATCGACTTCTACCGTTGGGAAATGCGCCGCATATTCCTGCAGCTTATCTTTTGCGGCAAGTCCAGGAGGATATAAGCTATCATGATCTCCCCAACCTGTTAATCCGATATAAATCATACGTATCACCTAGCTTCATCATATCACAATTGCAAAAAATTTGAGAACATAGAGATACGTGCAGTAAAAAATGTGAAAACCATCCATTTACCATAGGCAAATGGATGGTTTTGTAACAATTCATTAACCGATAGATCCTTCCATCTCGAACTTGATAAGCCGGTTCATTTCCACAGCATATTCCATTGGAAGCTCTCTTGTAAACGGCTCAATGAAGCCCATGACGATCATTTCCGTTGCTTCCTGTTCGGAAATGCCGCGGCTCATGAGATAGAACAGCTGCTCCTCTGATACTTTCGATACTTTCGCTTCATGCTCGAGCGAAATATTGTCATTTAAAATTTCATTATACGGGATCGTATCCGATGTCGATTGGTTATCAAGAATAAGCGTATCGCACTCAATGTTCGAGCGCGACCCCGACGCTTTGCGGCCGAAGTGTACTATTCCGCGATATGTCACTTTTCCGCCTTGTTTTGAAATCGATTTTGAGACGATCGTCGATGAGGTGTTTGGCGCAAGGTGAATCATTTTCGCCCCTGCGTCTTGGTGCTGTCCTTTTCCGGCAATCGCAATCGATAAGGTCAAGCCGCGTGCGCCTTCTCCTTTTAAAATAACAGCTGGATATTTCATCGTTAATTTGGAACCAATGTTTCCGTCGATCCATTCCATTGTCGCGTTTTCTTCACAAACCGCACGTTTCGTTACTAGGTTAAACACGTTGTTTGACCAGTTTTGAATGGTCGTGTAGCGGCAGTATGCGCCTTTTTTGACGATAATTTCAACAACGGCGCTATGAAGCGAGGCGGTTGTATAGATTGGCGCCGTACATCCTTCGACGTAATGAACGTGCGCACCTTCATCAACGATGATCAACGTACGTTCAAATTGCCCCATATTTTCCGAGTTAATACGGAAATATGCCTGCAACGGTGTTTCGACTTTCACACCTTTTGGCACGTAGATAAATGAGCCGCCCGACCATACTGCCGAGTTTAACGCGGCAAATTTATTGTCAGTAGGAGGCACGACTTTGGCAAAATACTCACGGAAAAGATCTTCGTTTTCTTTCAACGCTGAGTCGGTGTCTTTAAAGATGACTCCTAGTTTTTCCAAATCTTCTTTCATATTGTGGTATACCACTTCTGACTCGTATTGCGCTGATACGCCGGCTAAATATTTTTGCTCAGCTTCAGGAATTCCGAGCTTATCGAACGTTGCTTTAATTTCCTCCGGTACTTCATCCCAAGAACGGCCCGATTTTTCCGTCGGTTTTACATAGTACGTAATTTCATCAAAATCTAAGCTCGATAAATCGCCGCCCCATTGTGGCATTGGTTTGCTGTAGAAAATATCTAACGCTTTTAAGCGGAATTCCAGCATCCATTGCGGCTCATTTTTCATACGGGAAATTTCTTCAACCACTTCCCGCGTCAACCCGCGCTGCGCACGGAATACCGATACGTCTTTATCGACGAACCCATACTTATATTCGCCGATTTCTGGCGCCTTTTTCGCCATGCGGTTTCACCCTCCTTTTTTCTCCTTGCCATTAATCATGCTGATGTAAGCCTTTTTCCATTGCCTTCCACGCTAACGTCGCACATTTAATGCGGGCCGGAAACTTCGAAACGCCTTGCAACGCTTCAATATCACCTAAATCGATCGAGTCGTCATATTCTTTCCCCTGCATCATTTCGGAAAAGATATTGGCTAGCTTTAACGCTTCTTCCACCGTTTTTCCTTTAATCGCCTGTGTCATCATCGACGCCGATGACATCGAAATGGAACAGCCTTCTCCCTCAAATTTTACATCGGCAATTTTCCCATCTTCTACTTTCATCGTTAAATGAATACGGTCACCGCAGGTCGGGTTATTCATATTGATATCGACGCTGTTTCCCTCTAAAACGCCGCGATTTCTTGGGTTTTTGTAATGATCCATAATGACTTGGCGATAAAGCTGATCTAAAGGATTATTAGAAGACATGGCCAAAATACTCCTTCGTTTTCTGTAATGCAACGACAAGCTGATCAATTTCCTCTTTTGTATTATAGAGGTAAAAACTTGCCCGCGCTGTCGCGGTTACATTCAGCCATTTCATCAACGGCTGTGCGCAATGGTGGCCGGCGCGGACGGCGATGCCTTCTGCATCAAGGACGGTTGCCACGTCGTGCGGATGAACGCCGTCTATATTAAACGTAACCAATCCGCCGCGTTGTTTCGGACCATAAATCGTCAGCCCATCTATAGCAGACATTCGTTCTAACGCATACTGCGCCAGTTCGTGCTCATGGGCGGCAATATGATCTAATCCGACATCTTCAAGGAAATCAATCGCCGCTCCTAAGCCGATCGCTCCAGCAATAATTGGCGTTCCGCCTTCGAATTTCCAAGGAAGTTCTTTCCATGTTGAATCATACAATTCAACAAAATCAATCATTTCCCCGCCAAATTCTACCGGCTCCATTCGCTCTAATAAATCTCTCTTACCATATAATACGCCAATTCCGGTCGGACCGCACATCTTATGCCCAGAAAACGCCAGAAAATCACAATCAAGATCTTGAACGTCAATTTTCATATGCGGAGCGCTTTGTGCGGCGTCGACCACAACGACCGCACCATATTGATGGGCAATGCGTGCAATTTCCTTAACTGGGTTAATCGTTCCTAAAACGTTGGACACGTGGGCAATGGCAACGATTTTCGTGTTTGCCGTTACCGTTGCTTCCACATCTTTTATATCGATCGTTCCATCCGCTTGCAATGGAATGTATTTTAATGCGGCCCCTGTCTGTTTCGCTGCTTGCTGCCAAGGAATCAAATTGCTATGGTGCTCCATGTACGTGATGACAATTTCATCGCCTTCCTGCAAATTGGCGCGACCATAGCTGGCGGCAACGAGATTTAACGCCGTTGTCGTTCCTCTTGTAAAAATGATTTCTTGTGTGGACTTCGCGTTAATAAATCGCCGTACTTTTTCCCGCGCTCCTTCATACGCATCTGTCGCCTTTGTTCCAAGCGTATGCACACCGCGATGGACATTCGAATTGTATTGACGATAATATTGGTCAAGCGCTTCAATGACAGGAAGCGGTTTTTGCGATGTCGCTGCGCTGTCAAAATATACGAGCGGCTTTCCGTTCACTTCTTGATCTAAAATAGGAAACAGCTTCCGTATCTCTTTTACATTCATGATTGAACTTTCCTTTCAATAACTTCAATCAATTGTTTTTTCACGCTTTCAATCGGGATCGCTTCAACCACTGGAGCCAAAAATCCATGAATAATGAGACGCTCTGCTTCATGTCTTGGAATACCACGGCTCATTAAGTAGTATAACTGTATTGGGTCCACTCTGCCGACTGATGCCGCGTGGCCTGCCATCACATCATCTTCATCGATCAATAAAATCGGATTGGCGTCGCCACGCGCTTTTTCGCTTAGCATCAAGACACGTGATTCTTGCTGGGCGTTCGATTTCGAAGCACCGTGCTCAATTTTGCCGATGCCGTTAAAAATCGATGTCGCGCTGTCTCTCACCACACCGTGTTTTAAAATGTAGCCTTCGGTATATTTTCCATAATGCACGACGCTCGTCGTAAAGTTCTGCACTTGCTCCCCGCGGCTGACAACAACCGTTTTCGTATCGCCAAAAGATCCGTCGCCAATTAAACGGGTAATGTTTTCGGAAACGGTATTCCCATCGTTCATTAAGCCGAGCGCCCATTCAATGCGGCCATCGCGCGCCGCAATGCCACGGCGATTGACATACGTTGTAACCCCTTTTGCCAAGTTATCGACAGCGGCAAAAAACACACGCGCGTTTGTATTGGCAAACACTTCAGCGACAATATTGACAACCGCTTTGCTCGTTTCTTTCGCGGAAATATAGTTTTCCACATAAACAATACGGCTATTATCTTCTGCCACAACGATCACATGATTAAACAGCGCGATATCGTCATTTTCCTGAATATATACCGCTTGCAGCGGAACCTCGACTTCAACGTTTTTCGGCACGTAAACAAACACGCCGCCGTTTAACAGCGCTGCGTGCAATGCTGTTAAACGATGTTCATCTATTTTGACGCCGTCTTTCATCAAATATTTTTGCAGCAGCTCTCCATGTTCGCGTGCCGCAGTGAAAATATCGGTAAAAATAACTCCTTTTTCTTTCAAGTCTTCCGATAAAGATACATATGCAGGCGTATGGTTGCGCTGCACATATAAATTTTTTGTTTCTTCGCCTGCTTCAATAAGCACTTTGACTGCTTCCGGCAATTCTTCTAACGAGGCGTACGGCGCGCTTTCGACAACATGATCGGCAAATTGAGTGAAATTCCATTTATCGATTTTCGTTTTATCCGGCTTCGGCAGCGGCAGCGCTTCTGCTTTGGCAAGAGCTTGTAAGCGAAGCTGTAACAGCCAGTCCGGTTCGCCGCGCTCACCAGAAAACGCGCGCACATATTGTTGGTCGAATGGTATTTTTGTTTCTGTCGTCATAATACTCCTCCTAACGCTTACGCTTCTTGCTCAACCGTTTCGTCTTCGATGCCAAGTTCCTTTTTAATCCAGTCGTATCCTTCCGCCTCAAGACGTTGTGCCAATTCTGGGCCGCCAGATTTCACAATGCGCCCTTGCATCATGACATGCACATAATCCGGGGTAATGTAGTTTAATAAGCGTTGATAGTGCGTAATGATCAGACAGCCAAATTCGCTGCTGCGCATTTCATTAATGCCTTTGGCAACAATTTTTAACGCGTCAATGTCAAGACCGGAGTCAATCTCGTCCAAAATCGCGATTTTCGGCTCAAGCATCATTAATTGTAAAATTTCGTTGCGTTTTTTCTCCCCGCCCGAGAATCCTTCGTTCAAATAACGGTGCGCCATATCCGGATTCATTTCCAGAAATGCCATTTTTTCATCCAACTTGCGGATAAACTTCATTAACGAAATTTCATTGCCTTCGCCAAGCCGGGCATTGATGGCGGCGCGAAGGAAATCGGCGTTCGTTACCCCGCTAATTTCGCTTGGATATTGCATTGCCAAAAACAAACCGGCGCGCGCTCTTTCATCTACTTCCATTTCTAGCACATTTTGACCGTCTAATGTAATGCTGCCTTGTGTCACTTCATATTTTGGATGCCCCATAATCGCGGACGATAACGTGGATTTCCCGGTCCCGTTCGGACCCATGATCGCGTGAATTTCTCCGCCTTTTACTTCCAAATTCACGCCTTTTAAAATTTCTTTTCCTTCTACCGATACGTGAAGATCTTTAATTGTCAACACTGCCATGCAGAATACCTCCAATTTTCGCTGAAAATTGTATATAATTGTATATACCAGTGCACCACTGACTTTCTTGCCTTCCATTCTCATTTTATTCTCATTACAATCTTATAACAAATGAAAAGTATTAGCAACCTTTTGTAGACAATATCACTATGTTGATAGTGAAAATTATTATAATTGCTGGTTGCGTATATTATTTTACACGAACAGCATATTGTTTGCGTTCAACCCACTTAGCGTCACTTTCAGCCTCTATAAAAAAAAGACTCCCGTATCGGAGTCTTTTTCATTAATGTTTTGTTGATAATTCACGAATACATTCTTGCACTAAGGTTACCGCTTGGCTCATCGCCGCACCGCCGGCGAATGCCGCCGCTACGCTGCACGCTTCCAAAATCTCCTGCTCTGAAGCTCCTTCGTCTAAACACCCTTTCGTGTGATAAATCGTGCAATATTCATCTTGCGTAGCAAGGCTAATTCCTAAAGCAATAAGCTGTTTTTCTTTTTTCGATAACGCACCGGCTTCAAAACAAGCTTCGGTGAAAGCATTGAAGCTGCTAGCAATTTTAGGGAGCTTCTGCGTAAACACGCCAATTCCCTCTTTATAATGACGAAGAGCCGCTTCAACCGACGTATGTTGTTGCTGGTTCACTTCTCAACACCTCTTTCCATAATTATATCGGTGTTAGTATGCGTGAAGGAAAAAGGAATTAAACAGAAGAATTTGAATATAGGCGAATGGGAGGGAAACAAATGGGAAAATGGATTTCCGTGTTCCTCATGATGATTATTATCTCTATCTTGTTATTTTTCTTGGTAGGGGCATTGTTGGAAGACGCGCAACTAACCGATATTGTTACTATCGTTATTTCGATTCAATGCTCTTTGATCATTACGCTGCTGATTGCCATTCTCGAAAAGCTGCCAAAAAAGAAATAACGGAAGCGAATCGCTTCCGTTTTATTGTGCTGCCGGAATGACAGCGCCTTTATATTCTTTTTTAATAAAGTCTTGAATTTCTTTCGATTGCAATACTTCAACAAGCGTTTTAATTTCTTTGCGGTTTTCATCGCCTTTACGTACAGCGATAATATTGACATATGGGTTATCTTTCGGCGACTCGACAGCAATTGGGTCTTTTGCAGGATCTAACCCCGCGTCAAGCGCATAGTTCGCGTTAATGAGCACGGCATCGCCTTCGCCGTTTTTATAAATTTGCGGCAGCAATCCTGCTTCCACATCCGCTTCAAATTTTAAATGTTTTGGATTTTCCACAATGTCTTTGACCGTAGCTTTTGTTTTATCGATACCTTCTTTTAATTTAATTAACCCTTTTTCTTGCAGCATCGATAAAATGCGGCCATGGTCTGCAACCGAGTTGCTCATGATGATCGTCGCACCGTCTGGCAATTCTTCAAGGCTTTTATATTTTTTCGAATAAACACCGATTGGCTCAATATGAATGCCGCCAGCGTTGACAAAGTCATATCCATGTTCTTTTTTCTGCGCTTCTAAATACGGAATGTGTTGGAAGTAGTTTGCATCAATTTCTTTATCCGCTAACGCTTTGTTTGGCAATACATAATCTTGGAATTTAACAATTTTTAAGTCAATGCCTTTTTCTTTTAAAATTGGTTGTGCTTTTTCTAAAATTTCCGCATGCGGCACGTTGGAAGCTCCGACTACTAGCTTCGTTAATTTTCCTTCTTTTTTGTCATCGGCAGCGTTGTTATTGCCTCCGCATGCTGCCAATGCCAACACAAGAACGACGGCAAACAATGCACTAATCCATTTTTTCATATCGATTTCCCCCTTTTTATCGTTTATCTATTTTGGAAGTGACAAAGTCACCAATAAACTGAATCACAAAGACAATCACCAAAACTAGAACGGTAGCGACAAACGTGACATCGTTATGATTGCGCTGGAATCCTTCCAAATAGGCTAAGTTTCCAAGACCACCGGCGCCGACGACTCCTGCCATCGCCGTATATCCGACTAAAGCAATCGCCGTTACAGTAATTCCGGACACAAGTGCAGGCAGTGACTCTGGAAGCAACACTTTCCAAATAATTGTTGCCGTCGATGCCCCCATCGCTTTCGCCGCTTCAATGACGCCTTTGTCAATTTCACGGAGCGCAATTTCCACCATTCTCGCGTAAAATGGCGCCGCCCCGATAATAAGCGCCGGCAGCGCGGCGTTGGCACCGAGAATCGTTCCAACGACCAATTTCGTAAACGGGATTAACAAAATAATTAAGATAATAAATGGAATGGAACGGAAAACATTAACAATAGCAGCAATGATCATATTCACCAGGCGGTTCTCCCAGAGGTTTCCTTTTGACGTTAAAAACAAAAGCAGGCCAAGAATCGTTCCTAATATAAATGTCGCCACAACGGCGACGCCTGTCATATAAAGCGTCTCAACCGTAGCCGCCCAAATCATATCCCATTCTACGTTTGGCAAGAGGCTAGCGAGCATTTGTAATCACCTCCACCGCCACTTGCTGCTTTCGAATATAATCGATCGCGCGGGCCACTTCCTCTTTTTCCCCATCCATATGAACAAACAGCACACCGTAAGCGCCTTGATGAGTTTGTGAAATTTTCCCTTGTAAAATATTTGCATCCACTTGAAACTGGCGGACAACATTGGCAATCAGCGGCTGTTCCGCAGCTTCCCCGACGAACGTCAATTGGATAACCGTTCCGTTCGGGTATTTATCGAGCAGATGGGTAATCGTTTCTTTTGTTTCCTCCGGTTCAACAACTTGCCGCACAAACCGTTTCGTAATCTCCTGTTTTGGCTGCCGGAACACTTGTAGTACTTCGCCTTGCTCGACAATTTTTCCGTTCTCCATCACTGCGACGCGATCGCAAATTTTACGAATTACGTGCATTTCATGGGTAATTAATACGATCGTCAATCCTAAACGTTTATTAATATCCACCAAAAGTTCCAAAATGGAATCAGTTGTCTGCGGGTCTAGCGCGGATGTCGCTTCATCGCACAATAACACTTTTGGATTGTTTGCTAACGCACGCGCGATGCCAACGCGCTGCTTTTGCCCGCCGCTCAGCTGTGACGGGTAAGCATGTTCTCTTCCTTGCAGCCCGACAAGCTGAATTAGCTCATCGACCCGCTTTTTCCGCGTTTCTTTCGGGATACCAGCAATTTCTAAAGGAAATGCAATATTTTCATGAACGGTTCTTGACCATAATAAATTAAAATGCTGGAAAATCATCCCGATTTCCTGGCGAGCCTTTCGCAATTCTTTTCCTTTAATATTAGCCATATCCCGTCCGGCAACAATGACTTTACCGCTTGTTGGTTTTTCCAATCCGTTAAGAAGACGGATGAGCGAGCTTTTCCCCGCGCCGCTATATCCGATAATTCCAAAAATTTCCCCTTCTTTAATTTGTAAAGAAACATGATCGACTGCAGTGACCGATCCGTTTGCCGCTTCATATATTTTCGTCACATTTTCCAATGTAATCATGCACATTTTCACCTTCCTTCATCTAGCAGGCGGCTCGTTCCAAAAAGAAAACCTTTCTGCTCGAAGAGAACAGAAAGGTAATCATTACCATTCCGTCTCTTATCTCCCAAAGCAGATGCTTTGTGTGAATTGGCACCATTTCAGCGTATGTGCTGACGGTTGCCGGGCTTCATTGGGCACATCCCTCCACCTCTCTTGATAAGAGCGCAACAATCGCATTATTCAATTACAAATTCTCCATTAATCACAAATGTGATTGTATCACCCTATATTGAACCATGTCAATAAAAAATTTTGCGTCCATATTTTCGGGAATCTTGTTTTATGATGAAACGGAAATAGAAGTAATACCTGTCGCAGCGGCAATGGCCTGCTCTAAATCCTCGATTAAGTCATTGACGTTTTCAATCCCGACGGACAGACGGACTAAATCCTCCGTTACCCCCGACGATTTTAGTTCTTCTTCGTTTAGCTGTTGATGCGTTGTGCTTGCTGGGTGGATGATAAGGCTTTTCGCATCGCCGACATTTGCAACATGCGACCATAATTTCACATGGTTAATGAGCTTCGCACCTGCTTCCCTGCCGCCTTTTAAGCCAAAAACAACGATCGAACCGGCTCCATTTGGCAAATATTTTTTCGCCAACTCTTTTGCTGGATGGCTGTCATGTTCCGGATAAAGCACCCAATCGACTGCAGGATGGCGATCCAAATACTCGACAATTTTTCTCGTGTTAGCAATATGCTCTTTCATACGGACATGCAACGTTTCCATTCCAAGCTGAATTTGAAACGCGTTAAACGGACTGATCGCCGGACCTAAATCTCTTAACAGCTGTACACGCGCTTTGACAATGTAAGCCGCATTGCCAAGCGCTTCGGCATAGACAAGATTGTGATAGCTTGGATCAGGAGTAGTAAACCCTGGGAATTTCTCCGAATTCCAGTCAAAATTGCCGCCATCAACAATAATGCCGCCTAGCGTCGTTCCATTGCCGACAAGCCATTTGGTAGCAGAATGAACAACGATGTCGGCACCATATTCAATCGGCCGGCATAAATACGGAGTGGCAAACGTATTGTCGATAATCAGTGGAATTCCCGCTTCATGGGCAATTTGCGCAACCGCCTCGATATCCAACACGTGCAAGCTAGGATTGCCGATGGTTTCCGCAAAAATCGCTTTCGTTTTTGGCGTAATCGCGGCCCGGAAGTTTTCCGGATTAGACGGATCGACAAAGTGGGTTTTAATTCCGTATTTCGGCAATGTATTAGCGAACAAATTATATGTACCACCATATATCGTCGCTGCCGATACGATTTCATCTCCTGCGCCGGCGATGTTTAAAATCGCCAGGGTAATCGCCGCCATTCCGCTGGCTAAGGCAAGGCTGCCAACGCCTCCTTCTAGCTGAGCTATTCTTTCTTCCAATGCGGTAACGGTCGGGTTATGAATGCGTGTATAAATATATCCTTCTTCCCGCAATGCAAATAGATTGGCGGCATGATCCGTATTGGCGAATAAATAGGCATTCGACTGGTAAATCGGAACTGCTCGCGCGCCGGTCGCAGGATCCGGCTTTACCCCACCGTGAACGGCTATTGTCTCTAAACGATATTGCTTTCCACTCACTATACTTCTCCCCTTTACCTTTTTATAATAAAAACCCTCTCCTTTAAGAAGAGAGGGATATATACTCTTCTTATCTTCCAGAGCCATTTTGCTCTGCTGGACTTGGCACCGTGTTATCGCAACCGGTTGCCGGGTTTCATTGGGCCAGTTCCCTCCACCTCTCTTGATAAGAATCTATTTTTTTAGAATTACGAAAAATGAGCAAATTACAGCGTGCAAAATTCGTGTAGACGTTCACTCTTATTCCGCTTGGCTTTCATGGACAACCATCTCGTTGGTGCTCTGCTTCTTGTCGGTTCAGCTTAAAATCGGTCCCCAATTCATCTATCTTTTCTGAATATTTTAACGCTGTTTATTATACTTGTCAATTCCTTTTCATCTAAAAGCAAATCGCCAATCATTAGCAAACACGTCGGTATGGCTTGGCTAAGTGAAGCAAGGACTCAAGCAATAGCATATGCCGGAAACTTCCCGAAATATGCACTTCTTGCAGACGAATTAGCTGCTGTAATTTCATCCTTCCGCTTAATAGTGATTCCAATGCCTCTTTTGACCCGCGCACCGTTAATACCCGCCGTTCGTCTACTTCCACTTTGGGGCTGATTCGATGTTTTGAAATCACTACGACTGCTGTTCCCGTTTCGGACTCAAAGCGAACGTACAATTCTTCCTCCGGTAAAATCGGCAATAGATGATTTAATGTTTTCATTCGTTCGGCAAGCTGTTTGACTAGTTCACGCATATCCAATTTCCCCTCCTCCTCCGTTACTGCTGTTTCATTTATTTCCATATCTAGCGAGAAGAATCCTTTACAAAAATCTCGACAAATCATCCGGAAAACAAGCAAAGTTCTTATCATTTCCCAAGAAATATGTCAAATGCAGTCAAAATAACGGATGTTTGCAACATGGATAGCTGAGGAGGGGATCGTCGCCCTTAGTCTGTCTTTCGGTTCGTACAAAACCGATTATCGTTTGGTAACATCTCTTTGATCGTTTCATATAAATAAGGAACAGAATGAAACGCATACCACTTTTTAACGATATTGCCGTCCTGAAATAAAAGAAGGCATGGAACGCTTTCGATTTTCCATGCAACCGCTCGCTCTGGCATATAATTAATATCCGTCTGGTAAAAAGGAAGAAACGGAAACAATTCCTCGACTACTTCCAGCATTCGTTTGGCAAGCTGACAAGTGCCGCACATCGGTGTATATAAATAAAGGCAAACAATCTCTTCGTTGCCAATGGCCTCATCAATTTCAAACGGCTCTATTTTTTTCATTGCCTATTCACCTTTTCGATAAATAGTTCATATGCACATCAAAATTCGCACGCAATAATACTTGTGCAATATGCCAATTTGGCGCTGCTGCTACTTCGCGGTAGGCACGGTCGATATAAATATGCTCCGCTTCTGGAAATTCGCGGCGAAACTGCTTACGTAATTTTTCGCCCGCTTCATCGGCATCGACTAATACATAAACGTCTTTATAATAAAGCTCGTCAATCAGCTCCTCCAGCCTAGCATCGCTAATCGTCCCGTTCGTGCAAATAATTTCCACCTGTTCATTTAGAATATTGGCGATTTTTTGTTTGTCAGAGCGTCCTTCGACAATAATCACTTTTTCGCTTTCCGTCATAAACAATCACCTAAAAGTAAATGTCGTTGTACTATTATTTATATGATAACGCTAGCCTTGATTTCCGCCGCAGAAACAGGCAGGGCAAGCGCTGCTTCATAAACCGTATCTTATAAAAACAAGAAGAAAGCAACGGCATCACACCGCTGCTTTTAGCACCAACCAGCCCCACCGTCGCAATCGACATACTTTTGATCTGGTTCAACGGTGACGGTCATTTTCTTATTGATCCATTTTGCTGTGCATACCCACAGCAAATGGCTTACTTGCGAAAGGGGAAGATGGCCTATTTGCTCATTCCCCTCATATAGCTGAATGGAATCGCCATTGATTTTGCCTGTCACGCGATCAATGACGTTGACTTGTTTTGCTTCTAATGTGATAGAAGCACCCCTTTTTGTCCATTCAGTTATGTATAGGGTGCCCATCCCTTTAATGATTCATTGCAGGAAAGTTTAACCTTCTTTTATCATTTCTTCATATTGTTCGGCCGTCAGTAAATTATCGATCTCGCTCATATCTTTTGGCTCGACGACAATCATCCATGCTTTTTCGTATGGGGACTCATTTACATATTCGGGGTTATCGTTTAATTCTTCATTGACTTCAACGACTTTGCCGCTGACCGGCGCGTAAAGCTCAGACACCGTTTTGACCGATTCCACGCTGCCAAATGGTTCATTGGCGGTAAGTTCCGTTCCTACTTCCGGAAGTTCGACAAACACGATATCTCCTAGCTCTGATTGCGCGAAATCCGTAATACCGATGCGTACTTTGTCTCCTTCTACACGCACCCATTCATGCTCTTCTGAATAGCGTAATTCCTTTGGCGTATTCATGTTCGTATCCCTCCATATTGACAAAATATGCTCTTTTTCATCATAACCGATTTTACCAAAAAACTCACTGAATTCGTCTTATTTGTTGAAAAATTTTTCATATTGCTCCTCTTGAAAACCTACGAGGACACGAGTTCCATCGGTTAAAATCGGCCGTTTGATCAGCATGCCGTCCGAGGCAAGGATTTCAAGAAGCTCTTCCTCGGAAGCGGTATTCACTTTTTCTTTTAACCCTAACTGCCGATATTTCATACCGCTTGTATTAAAAAATTTTTTCAACGGCAGCCCGCTTTTGCGATAAAGCTCCGTCAATTCCTCTTTTTTCGGTGGATTTTCGACGATATGCACGGCTTGTACGTCGATTCCATGTTCGTCAAGCCATTTTTTTGCTTTTCGGCACGTGCTGCATTTTGGATACCAATAAAACGTTAACGCCATTTTCACCCATCCTTTATAAGCAAAGTACCAGGACAAGTCCTGGTACTTTCCATTATTACACAATATAACGTTCTGCTTCAATGAGCGCGGCCGCGGCTTCGCGTTTTTTCGCAATGATGTTGATTGGCATGTAGCGTGTCAACTTCCGCAAAGCGGACAGCATCATGCGCAATGCGTCGCCTTCTTCCACGGCAATGAGCGTTTCTTTGGCATGGGCTTCGATTTCATTAAACGCTTCTTGGCAGAAGATTTGCGTATAAAGGATTTTTTGTTTGTTTTTCTCTTCGCCGGAGTTTTTGATCGCTTTTTCCGTGCGAAGCAGCGCCGATTCCATCGCGTAAATATTGGCAACAATATCGGCAATATTGACTAAAATTTCTTGCTGTTCTTCGAGTTTCGGGCCGAATTTTTGCGCTGCCAATCCTGCCGTCATAAGCGCGATTTTTTTCGCGTTACGCACTAAATATTTTTCTTGCTCAAGCACGCCGTCACCGACTTCCTCCGGCGCGAGCATCATTAATTCTTCTTGCAGCTGTTGCGCTTTTTGCAAAAGCGGCAACTCGCCTTTCATCGCTTTTTTCAAATACATTCCTGGAACGAGCAGGCGGTTGATTTCATTTGTCCCTTCGAAAATGCGGTTAATGCGGGAATCGCGATATGCGCGTTCAATTTCATATTCTTGCATAAATCCGTAGCCGCCATGGATTTGTACGCCTTCGTCCACGATGTAATCCAATGTTTCCGTCGCAAAGAATTTATTCAACGAACATTCAATTGCATATTCGGCAATCGATTTGGCGATTTCTTTTCCGTCTTTTGCTTTTTCTTCATCCAAAAGGCCCATCCGCTCCTCAAATAGACCGACTGTACGATAAACGGAGCTTTCGGTTGCGTACAAGCGGGAAGCCATCGTCGCGAACTTTTCTTGCGTTAACGTAAATTGCGAAATTGGCCGTTTAAATTGCTGGCGCTGATTTGCGTATTGAAGCGTAATTTCAAGTGCCCGTTTTGCGCCGCCAACCGCGCCGACGCCAAGTTTATAACGTCCGATATTGAGAATGTTAAACGCAATCACATGTCCTTTGCCGACTTCGCCAAGCAAGTTTTCTTTCGGAACAGGCACATCTTGTAAAATCAACGTCCGTGTTGACGAGCTTTTAATTCCCATTTTCTTTTCTTCCGCACCGGTCGATACGCCCGGGAAGTCCCGTTCCACGATGAATGCAGAGAAATGCTCGCCGTCTACTTTCGCATATACGACAAAGATATCCGCAAATCCGGCGTTCGTAATCCATTGTTTTTCCCCGTTTAAAATATAATGGGTGCCTTCGGCGTTTAATTTCGCCGTCGTTTTTGCTCCTAATGCGTCGGAACCAGAACCAGGTTCTGTCAGCGCATAGGCGGCGATTTTTTCACCCGTCGCAAGCGCCGGCAAGTATTTTTGCTTTTGTTCTTCCGTTCCGAACAAAACGATTGGAAGCGACCCGATTCCGACATGGGCACCATGGGAAATCGAGAAACCGCCAGCGCGTGCCATTTTTTCCGCAATTAACGCGGAGCTGATTTTATCCAGGCCTAATCCGCCGTACTCTTCCGGAATGTCAGCGCTAAGCAATCCGAGCTCGCCCGCTTTTCTTAATAGTTTCACAGAGCGGTCAAATTCGTGATTTTCTAAATGCTCAAGTTGCGGAAGCACCTCATTGACGACGTAATCTTCCGTCGTTTTCGCAATCATTTTGTGCTCATCGGTAAAATCCTCCGGTGTAAACACGCGTTCGCAAGGAATATCTTCGACAAGGAAGCTGCCACCTTTAATCGCATTTTCCAATGTTTTTGCCATTTTTGTACTCCTCCCCTTTGATTTTATATCGTCGGGCGACGAACTACGCCGCCCGCTAGATCCGATTAGATTAATTCAAATACTCCCGCTGCACCCATACCGCCGCCAATACACATCGTCACGATGCCAAATTGCACGTTGCGGCGGCGCATTTCATAAAGCAGGGACAGGGTCAGTTTGGCTCCCGTGCAACCGAGCGGATGGCCTAGCGCAATCGCCCCACCGTTGACGTTGACTTTGTCTTCATCCAATCCAAGCTCACGAATGACTTGGATCGATTGCGAAGCAAACGCTTCGTTCAGCTCGATTAATCCGATATCGGAAAGCTCCAAGCCAGCTAGTTTCAACGCTTTCGGAATCGCCGCCACCGGACCGATTCCCATTACTTCCGGCGGCACTCCGGCAACGGCAAACGAACGGAATTTTCCGAGCGGTTTTAAGCCGAGCGATTCTGCTTTTTCGCGGTCCATCACCATCACCGCCGCCGCGCCATCGCTCATTTGCGACGCATTTCCGGCCGTTACCGTTCCATTAATGGAAAATGCCGGACGAAGCTTGGCCAGCGTTTCCATATTCGTATCCGGACGGACCCCTTCGTCCTCTTCAAAAAGAATCGTTTTTTCGACTAGTTTGTTGTTTTCAATTTTTCTCACGGTCACTTCGACGGGTACAATTTCCTCTTTAAACTTGCCTTCGCGAATCGCTTTGGCTGCGCGCTGATGGCTACGCACCGCAAACGCATCCTGGTCTTCGCGGCTGACACCATATTTCATCGCTACTTGCTCCGCCGTATGCCCCATCGACATGTAATATTCTGGCGCTTCTTCAGCCAGCTTGGCGTTTGGGCGAATGACATGGCCCATCATCGGCACCAAGCTCATCGATTCGACTCCGCCGGCAATCACCGTGTCGGAATGGCCAAGCATGACGCGCTCTGCCGCATACGCGATTGCTTGCAGTCCAGAAGAACAATAACGATTAATCGTAATCGCCGGAACCGTATATGGAAGCCCGGCAAGCGCTCCGATGTTCCGCGCAATGTTCAAACCTTGCTCCGCTTCCGGCATCGCGCAACCAATAATTAAGTCATCGATATTTCCTTCATAATTTCCTGCGCGTTTCAACGTTTCTTTCACAACGAGCGCTCCTAAATCATCCGGCCGTACATGGGCAAGCGTACCTTTTTTCGCTTTTCCGACCGGTGTGCGCGCTCCAGCTACAATCACCGCTTCTCTCACGATCTTCCCCCCCTATTTTTCTCAAGCGTTTATTTCCAAGCCCTCAGCATTAATTGCGGAGCGGTTTCCCTTTCACAAGCATATGCTGCATTCTCGCTTGTGTTTTCGGCTCGCCGATCAAGCTTAAAAACGCTTCCCGCTCTAAATCGAGCAAGTATTGTTCGTCTACTTCCGTTCCGTACGGAACTTTTCCGCCGGCAATGACATAGGCGAGTTTTTTCGCAATTTTCAAATCATGCTCGCTAATATAGCCGGAATGGAACATCGATTGCGCTCCTAAGAGCATAGTCGCATATCCCGTTTCTCCGACGACCGGCACCTTTTTGCGCACCGGCGGACGATAGCCTTGGTCATACAAGGAAATGACCGCTTGTTTCGCTTCATAAATCAAATGGTCGCTGTTCATCGTAATGCTATCGCGCTGATTCAGAAAGTTTAGTTCACGCGCTTCTGCCGCCGAACCGGATACTTTTGCCATCGCAATCGTTTCAAATACTTTATTGGCGATTTTTTGCAAATCGAAATCAATGCCGTTCGGCAGGCTGTTTAAATGTTTAATATACAGCTCTTTATTTCCTCCGCCACCAGGAATGAGGCCGACACCGACTTCCACCAGCCCCATATACGTTTCTGCTGCCGCTTGAATGTGTGCAGTGGCAAGACATACTTCCGTACCGCCGCCGAGCGTCATCGCGAACGGCGCTGCCACAACTGGCTTCGGGCTGTATTTAATGTTCATCATCGCTTGCTGAAACTGGCGGACAGCAAGCTCAAGTTCAAAGTAGTTCTCATCTTGCGCTTCCATCAGCATCATCGCGAGATTAGCACCGACGCAGAAGTTTTTGCCTTGGTTGCCGATGACAAGCCCTTTATAATTACGATCCACTTCTTCCAACGCATAATTAATCATTTGTACGATATCCGTGCCGATTGCGTTGTTTGGCGAATGGAACTCTAGTAAGGCGACGTCATCGCCAAGATCGATCAAGCTGGCGCCGCTGTTTTTCTTAATGACGTCTTTTTGCTCTTTTATGCGCTTAATGTGAATGGCTTTTGGATTCTCTTCAATAGGTTTATACTCTCCCCGGTCATAATAGAACACTTGCCCTTTTTCCGATTGATAAAAAGATGTAAATCCGTTGGCAAGCATATCGGTTACCCATGATGGAATTTCCATGCCTTCAGCTTGCATTTTGCGAACGGAAGGCTCAACGCCAATCGCATCCCACATTTCAAATGGCCCAAGCTCCCAGCCGAACCCCCATTTCATCGCCCGGTCGATGGCTACGATGTCATCGGCAATTTCACCGAGCAATTTTGCCGAGTAAAGCAGAGCTGGAGCGGTGATTTTCCAGAGGAACGTTCCAGCGCGGTCATCGGCATATACAAGCGCTTTCAACTTATTGGCTAGTCCTTTCGCTTGCTTGCTCATTTCCACCGCTGGAGTCGTTAATTTTTTGCGCGGTTCATATTCCAACGTTTCATAATTCAGCTCGAAAATCTCTTTTCCTTGTTTGACAAAAAAGCCTTGTCCGGATTTGCTGCCAAGCCAGCCTTTTTCCAGCATTGCTTTCATAAAGTCCGGAACGCGGAACGCTTCTTTTTCTTCTCCCTCGACTTTTTCGAAAACGTTGTTGGCAACATGAATAAACGTATCCAAGCCAACGACATCGAGCGTGCGGAATGTCGCGCTTTTTGGCCGACCGATGAGCGGTCCGGTAAGCGAATCCACTTCCCCGACGCTATACCCGCCTTTCATCATTTCTCTGACCGTAACTAATAAGCCGTAGGTGCCGATACGGTTGGCAATGAAGTTTGGCGTATCTTTCGCCATGACCACGCCTTTGCCGAGCACTTCTTCGCCAAACATCTTCATGTAAGAAACGACTTCCGGATCGGTATCTTTTGTCGGAATAATTTCTAACAGTTTCAAATAGCGCGGCGGGTTAAAGAAATGCGTTCCTAAAAAATGTTTTTTAAAGTCTTCCGAACGTCCTTCCGCCATCGCCTCAATGGAAATGCCGGAAGTGTTCGAGCTGACGATCGTTCCCGGTTTTCTTACTTCGTCCACTCTCGCAAACACGCTTTTTTTAACGTCTAAATTTTCAACTACGACTTCGATAATCCAGTCTGCTTCGGCGAGGCGGTGGAAATCATCTTCAAAGTTGCCGACTTCAATCAGCGATAAATTCGCCTTGGACATAAGCGGAGCCGGCTTTTGTTTCAACAGCTTTTGCAGCGCCTGATTGACAAGGCGGTTGCGGACTTCTTTATGTTCGAGCGTTAACCCTTTCGCTTCCTCTTCTTTCGTCAATTCACGCGGCACGATATCGAGAAGCAATGTCGGTATGCCTACGTTCGCCAAATGAGCTGCGATTCCTGAGCCCATTACGCCGGACCCGAGTACCGCAGCGCGTCGAATGCGTTTCACCATTCCTTTTCCCCCTTACCTATATTGAATGAATCATCATTCATTTTATTGTGAAAAAAAATACGCCATGAAAAAGTTTCCTATATTAAATATAAAATATGTTAATAATTTTCGCAATATATAAACTTAACAATTTTTTTCATTTATCATAACTTCTTTTTTGGTGACGCTATAAAAAGGGGGTGATACGATGGCAAAAATGAAAAAAAATCCTTCACAGCGCGGAATTAGCGCGGCAAGCGTCAAGGGCAACGCTGGTCCGACGGTGGAAAAGGACGGCGGCGGCAAACGCACGAGCCAAAATCAGCAATATAAACGGCATAATATGCAAGGAGAATAATCTTCTCGATACAGCGAAAAACGCATCACGGACTGAAACATACCGTGATGCGTTTCGCCTTTTCTTCAGACAAGTTGGAGCGACGTAACTTTACACAGTTCTTCTTTTGGGCCATTTCAGACAGTCTATTTGCGGAAAATGCCTTTTAGCACAAAGGCAACGTTGGCCGGCCGCTCGGCGAGGCGGCGCATAAAGTAGCCGTACCAGTCCGTGCCGTACGGAACGTAAACGCGCATCGTATATCCTTCACGCACAAGCTGTTCTTGCCGCTCTGGACGAATTCCGTATAACATTTGGAATTCAAACTGGCTATTAGGAATGTTATATTCTTTGACAAGCTGCTTCGTGTATTCAATGATGGCGTCGTCATGGGTCGCCACTGCCGTATAGTTACCATTTAATAAATGCATTTTAATGATTTTTTTAAAGTTTTCATCGACGTCTTTTTTGTCCGGAAACGCCACTTCTGGCGATTCTTTATATGCCCCTTTGACAAGGCGCAAATTCGGATGGTAATCTTTTAAATCTTCAATATCGTCTGCCGTACGGTATAGGTATGCTTGCAATACCGTTCCGACATTATCATATTCTGTTTTCAACTGTTTAAAAATATCGAGCGTTTTCTGGCATCTTGAGTAATCTTCCATATCAATCGTAACAAACACGCCGTGTTGTTTTGCCGTATCCAAAATGCGCCGCATATTGCGCATCACAAGCTCGTCCGAGATATCCAAACCCATCGATGTCATTTTTAGCGACAGCTGTGAATTCAGCTTTTCTCTCCCGATCGCCTTAATCGCCTCAAGGCAGTGGTTCGCCATTTCGTTTGCTTCTTGCTCATTGTCCACAAATTCTCCTAAGTAGTCGACCGTCACAGCCAACCCTTTTTTATTTAATTGTTTAATCACTTCGACAGCCTGTTCGATCGTTTCTCCTGCAACAAACCGGGAGGCACCAAAGCGAAGACCATATTTTTTCGCCAATTTGGTTAATGTCTTATTTTTCGATAAAAACAAAAAAAAGTCGCGCATCAACTGCTCCATCATTGTACCCCCTTATTCCGTAAACGCATTCATATTTTTATTGTAACATGTTTTCTTATTGTTGAATATCTTTTTCGACAAAATTCTCGCTGTGTATAGTTTTCCACAAAATGAACAATCTACAACTGAAACATTCATTTTAGAAAGGAGCATTATGTATGCAACAACAAATGAACATGCAACAGCAAAACGTTATGCCACAGCCGCCGCAAATGGTCTCAGCAAAGGACGCGATGTATTTTACCGACATGATGTCTTGGAACTTACTCGCCATGAAAAAAGCACATTTTTTTGCATCGCAATGCCAAGACAAAGAAGTGGCACAAGCGCTTGAAAAAGCAGGACAAATGCACCAACGTCACTATCAAAAAATTTTAAGCCACCTACAAAATCCAAGCCAGCCTAAAATGACAATGCAATAACAATCGGGAGGAATGATCATGAACCAAAACCAAATTCAAAATCCAGAAACGCAAGTGCCAAAAACACCGCAAATGAATG
This sequence comes from Parageobacillus sp. NEAU-HV-2, assembly GCF_059115485.1. Lineage (NCBI taxonomy): Bacteria > Bacillati > Bacillota > Bacilli > Caryophanales > Anoxybacillaceae > Parageobacillus > Parageobacillus sp. NEAU-HV-2. The sequence continues at coordinate 169,757 of NZ_JBXUJJ010000005.1, read as the reverse complement.
ACCGCGACTTTCTTAACGATATGTTAACAACAGAAAAATATATGACATCGGCTTATAGTATATTTTTGCACGAAGCAAGCCATCAACAATTATATCAAGATATGATGAATATTTTTACAGAGACGCAAAATTGCCAACGTGAATTATACAACTTAATGTTCAAAAAAGGCTGGTACAAACTTGAAGCTGCCGATCCACAAAAACTGCAGCAATCATATCAGCAATTCCAAGGATACACCAATCAATTCCCATATCAAAATATCGTTCAGTAATACTAGGTTCGCCTTTAGGCAACAAAAAAGCCATGATCGCAAACAAAGACCTCTCAACATCTAAAAATGCTTCATGAAACCATGGTCGTTATACACCGATCCGATGGCATAAAATCATATTGCTTTTTTTTCGTTACAAGCGTCCCGCATGCTACAGGGGACGCTTTTTGTTAAAACCAAAACACGCCATACGGATAATACGGAGGATATGGATAATACGGTCTTGGACGGAAGAAAAGCGGAAATGCTAGCGCACTACCGAGCAATCCGCCTAGAAAACCGCCTAACAACGGACCGCCGAAAAATACTGGTGGATATACCATCACGATTCCCCCTTTGCAAAATAAAACTGGACACCAATATGTTATGTTAATGCAGGACAAAAAGAGCAGGGAAGACGCCCACTCTTTCATAAACTTTTAATTCTAATCGTTGCTTAAGCATAAAGCCTGCCATGCAACCGGCAGGCTCAAGCAATGTTTATTACTAATAAGGGAATCCGTAACCGCCATAACCACCATAACCGCCATAACCACCATAACCGCCATAACCACCATAACCGCCATAACCACCATAGAACGGGCCTGTTAGCGCGCCACCCAACAACCCGCCTAAAAGACCGCCAAAGAACGGGCTGCCAAAACCGCCAAAGAACGGGCTGCCAAAACCGCCAAAGAACGGGCCGCCAAAACCACCAAAGAATGGACGGCCAAAGCCACCAAAGAATGGACGACCAAAACCACCAAAGAATGGACGTCCAAAGCCCCATATTCTTGTATCTTGTAAGTTTATATCATTCATGTTTATCTCTCCTTTGCTGATCGTTTTGTTTCTTCCCTTTCAACATATGTAGGACAAACGCCAAGGGCATGGGCGATTGACCGTTTGGGCCAAAAAATAGGCTGCCTAGGCTCGCTAGGCAGCAGTTGAAACAATTATCGAACGACTTTGGCCATTTCCGCGATCGAATCGAAGAGGATATGGACCGCTGTTTCCATCTGATCCTCTGTCATCGCTAACACAGGAATGAACGTGATCACCGGGCCGAGCGGACGAACGATTAATCCTCGCTTTCGAGCTTCTAGAATAATACGATGTTCGATCATTTCGGAGCGCGGAAAAATTTGTTTCGTGTTTCGATCTTGAACAATTTCAATTCCTACCATTAATCCTTTTTGACGAATATCCCCAACGATTGGAATTTCATAAAGCATCTCTAGCTTCTTTGCCAACATTTCTGCTTTTTTCTTTACGTTTTCGACAAGATGCCGTTTTTCGATGAGCTCAATATTTTTTAAAGCGACAGAACAAGATAATTGGTTCCCTGTATATGTATGCCCGTGATAAAACGTCTTATCTTCATCAACGTCTCCTAAAAACGCGGCATAGACATCTTCTGTTGTCAATGTGGCGGCTAAAGGGAGATACCCTCCGGTAATGCCTTTTCCTAAGCAAACAATATCCGGATGGACATCCTCTTGCTCGCACGCAAACAGCGTTCCCGTTCTTCCAAACCCAACGGCGACCTCATCACAAATAAGCAGCACGCCATATTGCCGGCAAAGTGTTTCAACGCCTTTTAAAAATCCTTTTGGATGTGTAATGATGCCCGCAGCCCCTTGAACGAGCGGCTCCACGATCACGCCGGCAATTTCCTCATGGTGTCGAGCCAGCACATCTTCAAGCTGTTGTAAACAATAGCTGACAATCTCCTCTTCATCGCCATATTCGTCCATGCGATACACATACGGAGAAGGAACTTCGATTCGTTCAAACAACAGCGGCTTAAAAATGCGATGGAATAAGTCCATTCCACCGACACTCACAGCGCCAACCGTATCACCATGATACGCTTCCTTTAAAGAAACAAATTTATTTTTTGCCGCATATTTAACAGGATCGATGTTTTTCCAATATTGGTACGCCATTTTTAACGCAATTTCCACCGCGGCAGCCCCCGTGTCGGAATAAAACACTTTCGAAAGCCCCGGCCAAAGCTCAACCAGCTTTTTCGCTAATAAAATCGACGGCACATTGGCCGACCCAAGCAATGTCGAATGCGCGATCGTTTCGATTTGCATGTGCAACGCTTCATTTAGTTCAGGATCATTATGGCCGTGGACGTTTACCCATAATGATGCATATCCGTCCAAATATTTGTTTCCATTGACGTCAAATAAGTAGCTTCCGTTCCCTCGCTCAATAATCAGCGGATGTTCTTGCACATATGTTTTCATTTGCGTAAACGGATGCCACACATACTCTTTATCCCATTGTTCTAATTGTTCATAACTATACTTCAACGGACAGCACCTCCTGTAACAACTGTTTTTGCTCGTTATTCTCCAGCCAACGTTCCGCCAATGCCATCATCGTATGCTTCGTCACCTTTGCAAGGGATGGCAGTGTGGCGATGACCGGCAAACCTAACATTTTTTGTATTGTTTCAATATTATTCACATGAATGATGTTTTCGGCATCAAATTGATTAAAAATCAATCCAAGAACACGAATGCCTTGTTGCTGTGCGTAAGATACGGTTGTCACCGTATGATGAATCGCACCAAGTCCTGCTAAGGAAACGATAATAATTGGAAGGTTGTATTCTCGAATCAAATCGTTCGTCATATAAAACCCTTGTTCCTTCTCTATTAACGGGACAGCTAAACCTCCCGCCCCCTCAACAAGAACGATGTCGTATTGACGTTTCCATTGTTCGATTTTTTCCGCTATCAATGCCGGGTCAATAGTGGTATTCGTCAATGTTGCTGCCAAATGTGGCGAAACGGCGGGTTCCATATAATATAGCCCTTCTGATTGCGGCAGTCCAGCGACCTTCTCATACCAATATTGATCGGCAAACGAAACTCCATCTTCTGCTAAGCCTGTTTGAATTGGCTTAAATATTTTGGTATTCAACCCTAATTTTTGGAAAACAAAAGCAAGAAAAGAGGTTGCCACCGTCTTGCCAATCTCTGTTCCTGTTCCGGTGATAAATATTGCTTTTCCCATCAAGATACCACCTCCTGCTTGCTAATGACGACGTGGATACGCGGCAATATACGTGCAACAAGCACGGAACAAACCGCACATAACAGTAGATCGCCCGGCACAGGAAGCACAAAGCCAAACCATAACGTTTGTCCAATGGTAAGCGGCTTTTCCATGATCCATTTCATCGCCATGTACAACCAGGCACACCCAATGCAATAAACAACCAAAAGAGTAGATAAATTCGCTAGAAAAATAGTCACCGCCCTGCGAAATTGAAAGATTTGCATCATCCACCCGTTGACATAGGCCCCCACAACAAAGCCGATCAAATAACCAAACGTCGGCTTCAACACATAGCTAGGTCCTCCGCCTTCCGCGAAAACAGGCGCTCCTGCAAGACCGATAAGCACATAGACAAGCTGGCTAAGCATCCCTAGCTTCGGCCCTAATAAACATCCCGCCAAATAAACGGAAGCGATTTGCAATGTAAACGGCACATATGGAATCGGAATTTTGATAAACCCGCCAATGGCCGTAAGCGCCGCAAACAGCGCCGCTAACAAAAGCGATTTCGTTTTCATCTCTCTCCCTCCAATCCCATATTTTTTCTCTTATTTTGCCTGACAATCTATTAAATGTCAACCTTGTTTTATATATAGGTTAACATATAGGTGTTTTTTCCTATAAATAAATCAAAATCGCAGTAATAGGAAGGATTGAAAAAATAAAACGGCTAATCCTAGCCGTCTAAGTGATATTATAAATTCCTTTTTCTACTTCTTTTATCATTTCAACCACGCCAGAAACTTTGCTTGTCTTCTTTATGACTCCAGTGCCATTGATCCCTATTCCCTTACTTATGTTGGATCATCTTCATCCCACATTGACAAAGAATCGAATGTTTCAACCGGCGAATCGGCTGATGACATTGTTCGCAAATGATGGGTTTACGCATGTTTATGCTCTCCTTTTCACTGCTATGAAATGATTATTGTCATCATTTATTATACATATTATTTATAAATAGTAAATATTAAATAATAATAATTTTAATTTTATAAAGCACATTAATTGGATAGAAATGGTGGTGATGTTATAATGGAAATGTAGAAATATTCTAATAAAAAAGGAGGAGAAATCAATGTATGATATTGCCATTATCGGAGCTGGACCTGCAGGGGCTAGCGCGGCTATTTTTACGGCGAAAGCGGGAAAAAAGACGTTATTAATTGACAACGACAAAAGCATAACAAAACGCGCTTGGATCGAAAATCACTATGGGGTTATGGAAATAACAGGTCCGGATTTAGTGGAAACAGGAAAAAAACAAGCGGTCAAATTTGGAGCAGAACTTGTGAATGATCAAGTCGTCAACATCGAAAAATCAGAAACGGGCTTTCAAATAGAAACCGAAAATCAAACATTTGAAGCGAAACATGTTATTTTAGCAACTGGCGTAGCAACCGACCTCGCTGAAAAAATTGGAGTGAAAACAAAACCAGGAACAGAGCCGCGTATTAAAACAGTTATCGACGTGGATGCCGCTGGACGCACCAACATCGAAGGAATTTGGGCAGCCGGAACAGTAGCTGGCGTCAGCGTACATACGATCATCACCGCTGGCGATGGAGCGAAAGTGGCCATTAACGTCATTAGCGAATTAAACGGCGAACGTTATGTCGATCACGATGTATTAAAATAAAAAGCTGCCCACAAATGTGGGCAGTTCTTCTATTATTCCGTCGCGATGCTTCGATACTTCCCTTCGAAGAATAATAACGGATCTCCTGCTTCGTCTTTCATCAAGATGTCCGTCACTTCGCCAAAGTACAGCGTATGATCTCCCGCTACATAGGAGCTATGCACATTACATAAAATATTAGCTAAGGCATCAGGCAAAATCGGATGTCCATTTACCCATTGGAAATCTACTTTTCTCTCTTCTTTTAGTTGTCCGGCAAACAGGCGGGAAAGATCTTCTTGCTCTCTCGCCAAAATGTTGACGGCAAATTTGCCCGTTTGCTTGACAATCGGATTCATCCGCGCCTTTTCCCCGATGGAAACGACTACTAACTTTGGATTTAAGGAAACAGACATAAAGGCGTTGGCCGTCATTCCTTTTACTTCTCCTTGAAACTCTGTCGTTATAACCGTAACACCTGTCGCGAATTTCCCCATCGCATTGCGAAATGTACGATCGTCCATTTTTTCACTTCCTTTATCTTCATTATTATGAAACTGAATAAACGATAAATGACATGATATGGCAAGCACCAATGGAATTGTTCTTCCACAACATAATATTAACACTAATTCGATCTGTTTTGTAAAAATAATTCTAATATATCAAAAAATTCACTGCGTAACGGATTGCTCACCTGCGCCTATTTAGCGACGTTATATTCCTGTTTGTTTTGCATGCCTAAATAAGCTTTTTTCACTCGTTCATCGTCGAGCAGTTCGGCCGCTTTTCCTTGCATCACGATTTCGCCGCGGTCAAGCACACAAGCATAGTCGGCAATTTGCAACGCCGCGCGGACGTTTTGTTCCACCAACAAAATGGTAGTGCTAAACTGATCGCGCAATTGTTTTAATAGTTTCATCATCTCTTTAACAATCAGGGGAGCGAGGCCTAAAGACGGTTCATCCAACATCAGCAATTTTGGTTTCGCCATTAATCCCCGTCCGATGGCAAGCATTTGCTGTTCTCCGCCGCTTAGCAATCCGCCCGGCCGGTCTAGCATCGTTTTTAGCTTCGGAAAAACTTCAAGCACATGTTCATAATCTCTCATCACTTGTTGGAAATCGCTGCGATATCGATGATACGCACCGAGCAGTAAATTGTCTTTGACGGATAAATCGTCAAAGATTTGCCGGCGCTCCGGGACAAGACAAATCCCTCTTTTCACAATTTGCTCGACTTTTCCATAAGGGAGTGGTTCATTTTCAAAAATAATTTCTCCTGCTTTTGGCGAATATACTCCTGCAATCGTTCCTAACAACGTGCTCTTTCCTGCTCCGTTCGCTCCTACAATCGCCACTATTTCGCCTTTGGCGATCTGCAAGTGAATTCCCTTTAGCACATGCAAATGACCATGGTATACATGTAAATGATTCAACGTCAGCAAGATGCCACCTCCTCTTCGCCCAAATACGCTTTAATGACATCCGGATGTTGGGAAATTTCCTCCGGGCATCCCTCCGCTATTTTCTTTCCATAGTCTAATACAATGATACGGTCGGCAATCGCCATCACTGTTTCCATATCGTGTTCAACGAAGAGAAAGGTCATACCGTTGTTTCTCATCGTTAATAAAACATCCACTAACTTTTTAGACTCTTGCGGGTTTAATCCCGCCATCGGTTCATCTAACAAAATAAGGGAAGGTTGAGAGGCAGCTGCTCTGGCAATTTCCACTAACCGCTGCGTTCCGTACGGCAATATATCCGCTTTTTCAAAGGCAAGATGGGTGATGCCAACTTGTTCAAGGCAAGCCAACGCCTGTTCAAACGCTTGCTTTTCTTCTTTAAACACCTGTGGCAAACGAAACCCAGCGCTAAATATTCCTGTTTTCAGACGCGGATGCAGTCCGACCATCACATTTTCAATAACGGTCATGTTCGTAAACACCTGGAGATTTTGAAACGTTCGCGTTATGCCTAACGCCGCAAGCTGATATGGCTTTTTACCGGTGACGGGCATCCCTTTGAAAAGAACGGAACCGCTTGTTGGTGGAAGAATGCCGGTAATAATGTTAAACAACGTAGTTTTGCCCGCCCCGTTCGGCCCGATGATTGCAACGATTTCTTGATTATGGACGCGAAAGGACACATTTTGTACCGCATGAACTCCACCAAACGATTTCGACAATTGATCGATTTCTAACAATACATTTTTTTTCATAAACGCTCGCCTCCCACCGAGCCGGCATTTTCATGTTCCGTCACCAGCATCGGCTTCTTTTTGCGTCTCCATGTTGACGATATTCGTTTTATCACTCTTGGTATAGAATGGGATAACCCATTTGGCATGTAAATAAGAATGATCACAAGCAACAAGCCGAAAAAGACAATCTCAAATTCGCCGCCTGCATTGGGAATAAACATTGGAACCATTTCCTTCAGCAACTCCCCCAAACATACATACACTGCTGCGCCGATCAGACCGCCCCAGACGCTCCCGGTCCCGCCGATGACAACCATAATTAAAAAATAAATAGATGGAACAATTCCAAATAGATCGGGGTTAATAAATGTAACATAATGTGCATATAAACTGCCGGCAACAGACGCGTAAACAGCGCTAATCATAAAGATTTGCAGCTTATATTTTGTAATGTTCACCCCTAGCGAATTGGCCGCTACCTCGCTTCCATGAATCGATAGCAGCGCTCTTCCTACCCTCGAGCGAACGATATTACGGGCAAAAAGAATGCCAATTAAAGCGAAAATCCATACAAGGTAATAAAACTGAAAATCTGCTTGCAAAGGAAATCCAAATAGCTGGATAGGCGGAATGCCAAAAAATCCGTTTAATCCCCCTGTAATACCTTTCCATTCTTTAAAAAAAGTAAATACAATAACGCCAAACCCTAACGTAGCTAACGCTAAATAATGTTCGCGCAGCCGGAAAGCAGGGATGCCGACAATAAACGCCACTATCGCCGCGATGGCCGCTCCTGCCGCCATGGCAAGCCACGGCGAAACACCTGCATGCGCTGTTAAATAAGCGGACGTATAAGCGCCGATTCCATAAAAAGCCGCCTGCCCTAGCGATATTTGTCCGGCATATCCCATGAGCAATGTCAGGCCAGTGCTTACAATCGTATAAAATCCGATCATAATAAGCGTGCTTAACAAATAGTTATTCGTTGAAAAGATAAGGGGAAGACCAAGCAACAGGACCGTAAACAGTAGCGGCCATTTTGCGCTTCCTGTATAAATTCTTTTTACATCTAGTCTCATATCGTTTTCCCCCTATACCCGTTTTCCCGACATCTTGGCGAAAATGCCGTTTGGCATAAAGAACAGCACAAGCAAAAGCAATCCAAAGCTAATGGCATCTTTATATCCAGAAGACAAATATCCTTCTGTAAACGCCTCTAAAATACCGATGATAAAAGCGCCGGCAATAGCGGCAGGTGCATTGGTCAGCCCGCCAATTACCGCAGCGATAAACGCCTTTAGTCCGATCATTACTCCCATGTCATACGAAGCACCGGAAATCGGTGCAATAACAATTCCTGCCAATGCCCCGAGACCTGCGCTGACCGCAATGGCCCCCAATGACATTTTGCGCGGCTGGATCCCCATCAGGCGAGCGGCAAACGGATTCACGACACAAGCGGTTACCGCTTTTCCCATATAGGTTTTATTAAAGAAAATATATAATGCGATTAAACTTACTAAAGAAATGGCAATCGCCCATAAATTTTGCGTTTGAATAACCGCCCCGAATATTTGCAGAGATTCATTTCCAGTAAACGGGCGCAGTGCATAAGGCTGCGTGCCCCAGATAAAAATGGCAATTCCCCGAAAAACAAAGGCCGCTCCAATGGTTATGATAATTAACGTCGCAACCGATGAGTTTCTCGCTGGATGAATCGCTAGTCGTTCAAATAATCCCCCTGCTGCCATTACAGCAATAATGCTAAGCAATATAGCGATGACAAAAGGAACATCGCTGTTGACAAACGTGATACAAAGAAGCGCTCCAAGCATCGCAAAATCGCCCTGTGCGAGGTTTAAAATGCCGGTAATGCTGTACGTAATGACAAACCCAAGCGCCACTAAAGCGTAGATGCTGCCTACTGTCAAACCGGAAAAAAGCAGCTGCACGAACTGGCTCCATACATCCACGTTCCGCCCACTCCCTTTCACCAAATGTAAAAGAAAGGGAATTAGCTGTCTAATTCCCCTTATTGCGCACATTTACTCCGCAAGCACAAACTTGCCATCTTTGATTTGCACCATTACTAAGCTATCCGCAGTCAATCCGGTATGATTGTTCTTCTCCATATTAAAGACCCCGGATATCCCAACAAAGTTTTTCGTATTTTCCAACGCCTCTCTTATTTTTTCTTTATCTGTTCCTCCTGCTTTAATGGCATTCACTAATAGGTGGAACGCATCCCACGCATGTCCACCAAATGTAGTTGGTTCGTAGTTATACGTTTTTTCAAAATCTTCCTTATACTTCAGCAACGTTTCTTTTTGCGGATCACTATCCGGTAATTGGTCTGCCACTAGAATGCGCCCAACTGGGAAGATCACTCCTTCCGCTGCTTCTCCCGCTAAATCAATAAAGCTCTTTGTACCGATTCCATGGCTTTCAATCACTGGTATATTAATGCCTAACTGATGAATATTTTTTGTAACAACTGCGGATTCTTGGGCGGTTCCCCATACGATAATCGCTTGCGGATTGGCTTTTTTCACCCTCGTTAGCATCGCCTTGGCGTCGTCTACGGTCGCCTCAAATTCTTCTTCGATAACCGCTTCGACCCCATAATCTGGAGCAAACCGTTTAAATTCATCATGTCCGCTTGTTCCGTAGGCGTTAGCAACATTCAACCACGCTACTTTTGTCAAGCCTTGTTCTTTTAAATAGCTTAATAATTTATTAATGACGATATCATCACCTTGGGCAGTTTTAAACGTCCAGTTTCGCGGAGAATGATCATTTGGATTGACAATTTGTTTGCTAGCAGCGAGGGAAATGTACGGAATGCCTGCTTTTTCAATTTGAGGAATCATCGCAAGTGAATTGCCGCTGATCGTACCACCAATAATCGCTGTGACTTTCTCTTGTTCAATCAATTTTTTCGTCGATAATACCGCCTCATTTTGGTCGGACTTATCGTCATATGCAATAAGCTCTATTTTTTTGCCATTAATTCCGCCCTTTTCATTCAATTCTTTGACGAGCATCTTGATCGTTTCCATCTCCGGCTTGCCTAATGGCGCAGCACCCCCGGAAGCAGAGAAGATGCCGCCAATCTTAATCACTTCCGATTTAGAGCCGTTTGCAGGTTCCTTCCCACACGCAACAAGAATAACAGCAAATAAAATAAATACCGCAGCGGAGAAAAACTTTCTCATACCTTCCCCAATCCCCCTTAGAATATTTTCATTGGCAACGCTTTCAATAAAACGACTGATGCACAGCTAGGTGACACCAATTATGCATAATACAGAGAGGTAAAAAATGAATGCGGCAGGAAAATGCGTTTTTTTATATAGGAAATGATATATGAATAAATGCGTATCAAACCTTTTCACTCACTCCTCATTCCACTAAAGCATGATCTGCTTTAGTGGAATGAAGAAGAGGCTAACGTTGTTTAAATGCTTCCGCTGTATTTAATTTATGTTGGCGGACAAAGTGCTCGATCTCTTTTGGTGGCGCTTTTTCTTTTAATAAACGAACAATTTCAGCATGTTCTTTAATCGATTCTTTCGCCCGTTGCGGCACAAAGGTGAAGCCGTAAGCGCGGATTCGTCTCATCCGCTGCCAAATTTGCTTAATTTGCTCTTCTAAATACGCGTTGCCGCAATGTTTGTAAATAAGGGAGTGAAACTCGTAATTCAATTCGCTAAATAACTCGAAATCAAACTCATGCAGCGCTTGCTCCATTTTTTCGTTCACTGTTGTTAGCTGCTGAATCGTTCCCTCCTTCATATTGCTCGAACTCAGCGCTGTGGCGTATCCTTCCAATACCGCGAGAACCGATAACGTTTCTACATATTCTTTCTCGTTAATATTGCTGACGACGGCACCAGTGTAAGGTTTATACTGAATCCACCCTTCCGCTTCGAGCTGGCGAATCGCTTCGCGAACCGGAATGCTGCTCAAATTCAGCTCTCTGGCAATTTGATCAATGACAATCCGGTATCCCGGACCGTAGGTGCCTTTTTCAATCCGAGAAAGAATATATTCATAGGCAATTTGCGTCTTGTTTTTTACTTTTGCTTCCATACTATCATCATATACTATATACTATATGCTTACAAGCACGCCTTTTTATCGCTGTTCGACAGAAGCGGTGGAAGGCTGCTTTGCTTTCCCAAATTTCGGAATTGGATGGTCGCCGATCGCCACATGAACGACTTGCACTTCTGTGTAAAAATCAAAACTGTAATGCCCGCCTTCCCGTCCGATCCCGCTGTATTTCGTGCCGCCAAACGGAATGCGCAAATCTCTAATGTTTTGCGAATTGACCCATGCCATGCCGCTTTCAAGCGCCTGGGCGATGCGATGGCCACGTTTCATATCATTCGTCCACACATACGCCGCTAGACCATATTTGACGTCATTCGCCATGCGGATTACTTCTTCCTCCGTTTCAAAAGACATGACTGCCATTACTGGACCGAAAATTTCTTCCTGCGCCACTTTCATATCATTACGGCAGTTTAGCAGCAGCGTAGGCGGAACAAAGTTTCCTTTCTTCAGCTCCTCCGGCACGCTTGCCGCATACACTTCCGCACCTTCCTGCTTGGCGATCTCGATATAGTTGACAACCCGTTCCCAATGATCGCGGTGAATCAGCGGCCCTAATTCTGTCGCTGGGTCCATCGGGTCGCCGATGACAATGTTGTTTACCCTTTCTTTTAGCTTCTCGACAAATGAATCGTAAATCGATTGTTCGACAAACAGGCGGGAGTTGGCGGTGCATCGTTCCCCGTTGAGGGAGAAAATGCCCCATACCGCCGCATCGAGCGCCCGCTCCAAATCGGCATCCGCAAACACAATTAGCGGCGATTTTCCGCCAAGTTCCATCGATGTCTTTTTCAATGTATCGGCGCTGTTTTTAATAATTTCCGTCCCTGTTTTCGTTTCGCCGGTAAAAGAGATGAGACGGACATCAGGATGGGCGACAAGCGCGGCGCCTGCCGTTTCGCCAAAGCCGTGAACGACGTTAAACACTCCTTTTGGCAGCCCCGCTTCGTGGATGATTTCCGCCAGCTTGTTTGCCGTGAGCGGTGACCATTCCGCCGGCTTCAGCACCACCGTATTGCCGGTCGCTAACGCTGGCGCCACCTTCCACGTCTCGAGCATAAACGGAGTGTTCCATGGCGTAATCAGCCCAGCGACACCAACTGGTTTATAAATCGTATAGTTAAGAAATTGCCCATCAACATGATACGCCTCCCCGACCATACGGGTTTTTACCATTTCGGCGTAAAAGCGAAAGTTTTCCGCCGCGCGGGCTGCCTGTTTTTGCGCTTGGCTGATCGGAATCCCCGTATCTAGCGACTCCAAGTAAGAAATGTCATCCGCGTATTTCTCGATAAGATCAGCGATACGCAAAACATATTGCATTCTTTCATGAACGGACATCGTCCGCCACGGCCCATCATCAAACGCTGCTTTCGCCGCACGGACCGCCGCATCAATATCCTCTTTGAATCCTTCTGCGACTTGATTAATCGGCTCATTCGTAAAGGGATTAATATTTTCGAAGTATTTTCCTGCGGATCCTTCGACAAACTCGCCGTTAATATAATGAAGCACATTGCTTATTTTTCTTGCCATATGTCCCCCTCCTGGCCATTATCGCTTTCGGTAGCGCTGGTGAATATTATTATGTTTATAAGTCCCCGCTTCACTAAATTCATATAATTCTAGAGATAAAGCTAAATAGCGCTTTTCGAACAATGGAGCGAAATGTTCTTTCATCACGCGGAATATTTCTTCGCATACCGCCCGTTTATCTTCCTCCGAGCGGCCGGCGCCGATTTTCAGCGTACCATGCACAAACGCGTCATCCTCGGTACCGTCGGCAACGTAATATTCTTTTAATGGTATCGCCCGTGAGCGAATGCCGCCGATCGGAAACAAGTCGCTGCGTGAAATCAATACTTCATGAACTTTCCGCAATAACTCGCGAATATTCGCCTCTTCGCTAATATTATCGGTATACTCTAAAATGAAATGAGGCATCGGATCCCCGTCTCCTTTGCTAGACAACGTAATTGATTAAACGGCCGATTCGCTCGATTTCCGTTACAACCTCATCGCCACTCTCTACGTTCACCGCTCCTTTCGGAGTGCCCGTCAGAATGATATCTCCCGCTTGCAATGTCATAAAGCTGCTAATATATTCAATCAAAAACGGAATCGTAAAAATCATGTCGCGCGTATTGCCTTCCTGCACGATGTTCCCGTTCACATATGTCCGCAGCGTCAAGTTCATGGGATCGGCAACATCCGCTTTATCCACGAGCCATGGTCCTAGCGGTGTCGAAGCGTCGCGGTTTTTCACGCGGAAATTGGGTCGATAATAATTTTCTAAATAATCGCGAACCGCATAATCATTGGCAACGGTATAGCCGAGCACATAGTCATACGCCTCTTCGGCTTTCACATTGCGCGCCGTTTTGCCGATCACAACGGCGAGCTCGCATTCGTAATGCATAAACGTCGCATCGGCTGGTCTTGGCGTCTTGCCGCGATGGCCGATTAACGTATTTCTCCCTTTGAAGAAAAGAAGCGGCTCTTTTGGTGCGGAAAACGACAATTCGCTGGCATGATCGGCATAATTTAGCCCGAGCGCGAAAATGGTGCGCGGTTCCACAGGAGGAAGCCAAACTACTTCCTCCTCTTTTACGACCCAACCGTTAGGCAAACGAAGTTGCCCGTTTTCTTCGACGACCGCTTCACAAACCGTCCCGTTAAACGCTATGCGTGCGCGTTTCATCATATCCTGTCTCCTTTATCCAGTCTCCTTCCGGCACAATGATATTTTCCAAACTGCCAACTTCTTCGATTTCGATGCGCACGTGATCACCCGCCTGCACAAGCGGCGCATCATCCGGCACACCGACAAGCAGCACATCGCCTTTGTACAATGTCATAAATTCCGTAATCTCTTCTAAAAGGGTTGCGATCGAACGCAGCAAGTTTTTCGTATTATCTTGCTGAACTAACTGTCCATTGACAAAAACGCGGATATCTAGTTCATCGGGATTATCTACCTCATTTTTTTCAATAATCCATGGCCCAATCGGGGCAAAACCGTCCCTTGCGCGCTCTTTAACAGCTGGACGGTAAATCGCTTCATGCGGGATCGCGACATCGTTGACGATCGTATATCCCGCAATATAGTCGAAAGCTTCCCCTTTACGGACTTTTGTTGCAGTTTGGCCGATGACCACTCCGAGCGCCCCCCCGACTTGCAACTTATCTACCCCTTTTGGGAGCGGCACGCATCCGCCGTGCACGTTGATCGTATTGGCCGGTTTCATATACAAAATGGGAGCTTTAGGCGGTTGATAATACGGCGGTTTGGTCATCTGCTCGAGGAATTTTTCCCATTCATCCTTATAGTTTAAAAGCACGCCGTAAATCACGCCGATTTCCGGTGCTTCCCATTTTAGCCGGCTCGCATCGTATTCCCTTCCATGAATGATAACCGTATTCTTTTTGACATTTACTTCGGATTCCATCGTATGCGGAATGCCGGTTAGGCGAAAAAACGCCTTAGCCATCTTGTTTCACCACGCTTTCGCCGTTACGACGTTACTTCGGTTAACAGCCCGTATTTCACCAATGTTTTCCGGATTTTTTCTTGATTTTCTTCACTCGGCAAATCCAGCGGCAAGCGCAGTTTCGGTGTAATTTTTCCCATCATCCCAAGCGCCGCTTTCACCGGCCCTGGATTTGTTTCAATAAATAGCACATCATTTAGTTCCATCAGTTCAAAATGAAGCTCTTGCGCTCGCTTTACATCACCTTCGAACCAGGCGTTATGCATTTGTGCTACTTTTTCCGGAACGACGTTGGCAGTGGCGCTGATCGAACCCGCGCCGCCAATCGCCAGCATTGGATAGCATAATAGCTCAATGCCCGAGAATAAGAGAAAATCTCTGCCGCAATATAAAAGAACGCGGTTGACATGTTCAAAATCTTTATTCGACTCTTTCGCCCCGATGATATTTGGGCAATCCTCAACCAAACGCGCCATCGTGCGCACTTCTAAATTAACAGCTGTTCTACCGGGAATGTTATAAATAATAATCGGGATATCGACCGCATCGGCAATCGCTTTAAAATGTTTATAAAGCGCATGCTGGGACGGGCGGTTGTAATAAGGAACAATGACCATCGCCGCATCCGCCCCGATTTCCTGCGCGAATTTCGTCAGTTCCAACGTTTCGGCATGGTTCGTCGAACCGGTCGCCGGCACAAACGGCACCCTTCCATTAATCGTATTTTTGGCCGTTTCTATCACTTTTTTCCGCTCTTCTAACGTCAGCGAGCTCGGCTCTCCGGATGTACCCGTGACGGAAATGCCGTGGCTTCCGCTTTCAATCTGCCAGTTAATCAATTTTTTCATCGTTTCAAAATCGATATTCCCTTCGCTGTCAAATGGCGTAATAACGGGAGCGATCGATCCTCGCAATCTTTGTTTTACTTCTTCATAAGTCATAAGAGATACCTCCTAGAAATTCGCGCTCACTGCTTCATTGTCAGAATTTTGTTTATATTATATATAAAATTATATATGTTTTCAACTGTTAATCATATATGATGTTTGTTCCATACCTTTTCTCACTCTATTTTTATATCACCGTAGACAGGCTGCAATTTAGATGATAAAAGTCGGTTTCATTTGTTGCAGCATCGGCTCCTTCACTTCAACCGGCTTGCCACTATGCACATCCAGCACGATCGATGCTTCTTCAAACCAGCTGTCCGGCGCCTGATGCCCCCAGAACGTTTGACGACGCGGATCATTAATATCCCAGCGAATCGGCTTAAAATCCGGGTCGCTCGTTAAATAATCGCCGTTGTATAATTCGATCCGATGACCGTCTGGGTCGCGCAAATAAAGGAAAAAGGCGTTCGACAGCCCGTGGCGCCCCGGCCCGCGCTCAATGCTTGACGCATATCCCATCGCCGCAAGCACATCGCACGCGTGAATCAGACTAAGCTGGTCGGAAAGCCAAAAGCCGATATGATGCAAACGCGGCCCTTTTCCATTCATAAATGCCACATCGTGCACATTTTGTTTGCGGTGCAGCCAGGCAGCCCATAATTTCTTGTCTTCCGTTTCCGTATATTCCGAGCAGGCAAAGCCAAGCTCGTTTACATAAAAATCATACGCTTTTTGCACATCCGCCACTGCGCAGTTAAAATGGTCAATGCGCTGCACCCCGGCTCCGCGATATAAATCATAGCGCTGCAACAAGCGCTCCACCGTCTCCATGTTCGCAAAAAACTCCAGCGGCAGTCCCGATACGTCCTGAACGCGGAAAGCTCTTCCGACGGCGCGCTGCTCACCGACTTCGATCCATTTCGGGTTCATTTGTTTTTCGGCAAAAAATTGATATAGCGCTTCTAAGTCCGCCTCGGAATAAACTTTATAGCTGATCGCTTCCACCCCAGGTTGCTTCGCTTTTTTGAGCAACAAGCTATGGTGATGGTATTCTTCTAATCCCCGCAAATATAGATGCATATCGTCCGCTTCTGTCACGACAAATCCGAGTGCGCGTTCATAAAAATCGCGCGAAGCGTTTAAATCGGTCACATGCAATACGGCTCTTGCACAGCGGATAATAGAAAATGTCATGCCATCTTTCCCCCTTACTCTTTACGGATTTAAATGGGCATTGGCTGGAATATGAACGCTTTTTGGTGTTCCTAAAAATTCATAAATTAAATTTTTATAGTAATCTTTCTCGTAACCGTCGAAATAAGCCATCCCCATGCGGATCGGATCACCAAAAAAGTAATATTCATAATGCGTCTGCCGGCTGCCAAACGCACTCATCGTCATGTCCCAGGCAAGGCGGAACAACTGCACTCGCTCATATCCGTCGATATTCGCCCCCTGCATAGCGCGCCGCACGATATCGCCAATCTCTTCATTCTGGAAATCGGCCTCCGTCGGAATCGCCATCATGCCGGAAGCGCCTAGAATGCGAACAATTTCGGCAAGGCGCGGGTAAATGCGCGGATACCAATTTCGCGCTGCATCAAGAGCGGCAAAATCCGGCGTCATGGTTCCCCAGCGATCCGGTTTCGCATTATGTTCAGCACGATACAAATGGCTGCGCATTGTCTCGAGCACGAGCATAATTTCCGTTCCTTTGTCTTTGACATGCTGGAACTGGTCGATGCCAATCGCATCCATGATACAAAGCGTTACGCCAAGAATAAATTCGGTTTTGACGATGTTTTTCGCCACCACTTGGTGGGACATATGAACAACTGCGTTCGTTTCACGGAACGTCCGGTTACAAATGGATGAATTTCCACAGACGAACACGCGCTCCCACGGCACGAATACGTTTTCAAAGGAAACGATCGCATCCCCCTCTTCAAAGCGGGAAGCTAGCGGATGATCCCAATGGTTTCTGCCGTAATCAAACGCTTCACGGCAAATAAATTTAACCCCTGGCGTATTATTTGGAATCGCAAAGGCAAGCGAATACGGATCTTCTCCTGATCCCGATTTTTTGACCGTGGACGGAAAGACTAAAATTTCATCGGTAATGCCGCCTTGCGTTGCCAGCAGGCGAATGCCGCTGACGATAATGCCGTCTTTTCTTTTTTCTACTAAATGCAATGGAACGTTGGCGTCTTTTTGTTCGTGAAGGGCTTTCGAGCGGTTCATTTGCGGATGAATTAACGTGTGTGTCAGGCTGATGTCGTTTTCGCGCGCGTATTCGTAATAGTTTTTCGCATTCTCGGCAAACATTGGATCATCTTCAGCGAAAAGATCATTGGCGATTCCCATCGCCATCACTTCCGCGTTTAAGTAATCTGGCGAACGGCCCATCATTCCCGCCGAGGTGCGCGCCCATTCCTGCGTCGCTTCCCGTCTGGCGATCAATTCTTCTTTTGTCGTTGGCTGAATATACGTCATGCCGACTGGATTCCCCGTCGTTGGCGACGTATAAAGCATTTTGTCCGGCTTTTCATATTGGAGGTCATATAGACGGGCCATCGACTGGATGACATTTTTAAACGCGGGATGTTCGGTTACGTCTTCTACTTTTTCGCCGTGAATATAAACACTGCTTTTCGCCTTCTTTAGCCGTTCGATATATTCCTTCCCTGTTTTTGCAGGCATTGTTTGCTCCCTCCTACATTCTTTTTCCAAATTCATGTATAATCACAATAGTAAGCGCTTTCTAAACTAAATGTCTTACCCACCTCTCTTTCTAATTGTTATTTTCTGAATCTTTGGAATTAATATAACATATGATTTCATATATGAAAAATATAAAAAACATTGCTTTGCCATATAAAAAATATATGTAAATGGGGTGAGGAAGATGGTCGATATCAGGCATTTAAAATACTTTACGACGATCGTCGAAGAAGGGCAAATTACAAAAGCGGCAAAAAAGTTGCATATGGCACAACCGCCATTAAGCCAGCAGCTCAAACAGCTAGAGGAAACGCTCGGAGTTACATTATTGGATCGAAACGCCAAAAAGCTGGAGTTAACGCAGCCAGGGAAAATTTTATATAAAAAAGCAAAACAGCTGCTTCAGCAGTTAGAAGATGCCATTTTAGAAGTCCGCGAAATCGAAGAAGGAACAAATGGGGTGTTGTCCATCGGCTGTGTCAAATCGTGCTTTTACTATTTATCGGAAATCATTCAGCCTTTCCATCAATCGTTTCCAAATGTGAAATTTCATTTACGT
Organism: Parageobacillus sp. NEAU-HV-2; assembly: GCF_059115485.1. Lineage (NCBI taxonomy): Bacteria > Bacillati > Bacillota > Bacilli > Caryophanales > Anoxybacillaceae > Parageobacillus > Parageobacillus sp. NEAU-HV-2. The sequence continues at coordinate 150,828 of NZ_JBXUJJ010000005.1, read as the reverse complement.
GAAGGAGATAGTTTTTTCATCTGCGAGTTATTGAAACAGCGGGAAATTGACATTGGGATCGTCCGTCTTCCTATTGATTCTTATCACTATGAAATGATTCGCTTGCCAAGCGACCCTTATGTCGCCGTCCTCCCGAAGCAATGGAACATTTCTAAACCGCATATGTATATGAAAGAGTTTGCGGATGTTCCTCTCCTTCTTCTTCACCGCATCCAAGGAAAAGGACAATACGAACTCGTCATCCATGAATGCCGGCGCCACGGCTTCGAACCAAAAGTCATTTGCGAGTGCCCTGATGCAACGATTTTGCTCTCCCTCGTTTCCAAAGGGGTCGGCGCAACCATCGTCCCCAAATCGACCGTTTCTTTTTTCCGCCTTCCAGATATTTGCGTGCTTGATATTATTGATTCTTCCATTGAGGCAGAAGCAGCGGCAATCATTGAAAAAAATCGCTATGTTGCTAAAAGCGTTCATCACTTTTTAGCGATTTTGCAAGAAAAATTTCATGACAAAATCAAAAGTTAATATTTTATGCTAATTATTTTCTTTTTAATTTATATATTTATTTAAAATAATTATAAAAAAGTATTGACTTTTGTTTGAGAAATATTATCATTTAGTGGTGAAAGGAAAATAGAACGGAGGGAGAATGAAAGATGGCGGAGCAAAAAAAGTTGACGACTAGCTGGGGAGCTCCTGTCGGCGATAACCAAAACTCGATGACGGCCGGCTCTCCTGGCCCGACATTAATTCAAGACGTACATCTTCTTGAAAAACTAGCACATTTCAATAGAGAGAGAATTCCAGAACGCGTCGTTCACGCGAAAGGCGCAGGTGCACACGGCTATTTTGAAGTAACAAACGATATGTCCAAATACACAAAAGCGAAAGTGTTTAACGGCGTTGGCAAACGTACGCCCGTATTCGTCCGCTTCTCTACCGTCGCTGGCGAGCTTGGTTCCGCTGATACCGTTCGCGATCCGCGCGGTTTTGCTGTGAAATTTTATACCGAAGAAGGAAACTATGACATCGTCGGCAACAACACACCGATTTTCTTCATTCGCGACGCGATTAAATTCCCTGACTTTATCCATACACAAAAACGCGATCCACGCACGCATTTGAAAAATCCGACAGCGATATGGGATTTCTGGTCTTTATCGCCGGAATCTCTGCACCAAGTAACGTATTTGTTCGGCGACCGCGGCATTCCGCTCACTTACCGCCATATGAACGGCTACGGCAGCCATACGTTCAAATGGGTGAATAAAGACGGTGAAGCGGTTTGGGTGAAATATCATTTTAAAACCAACCAAGGCGTCAAAAACATGGACCCGGAACTGGCGGCGAAAATCGCCGGCGAAAATCCGGATTACCACACGGAAGATTTATTTAACGCGATTGAAAACGGCGATTATCCGTCCTGGACGTTATATGTGCAAATTATGCCGCTTGAAGATGCGAAAACATATCGTTTCAATCCATTTGATGTCACAAAAGTGTGGTCGCATAAAGACTATCCATTAATAGAAGTCGGCCGTATGGTATTAAACCGCAACCCAGAAAACTACTTTGCCGAAGTCGAACAAGCGACATTCTCGCCTGGAAACCTAGTCCCTGGCGTGGAACCATCTCCGGATAAAATGCTGCAAGCGCGCTTGTTCGCCTATGCGGACGCACACCGCTACCGCGTCGGCGTCAACCATAACTTGCTGCCGATCAACCGTCCGCGCGTCGAAGTCAACAACTATCAACGCGATGGCTTTATGCGCTTTGACAATAACGGCGGCGGTTCCGTCTACTATGAACCAAACAGCTTCGGCGGACCAACGGAAGTGCCGGAACATAAAACAACGCCGTTCCCGGTATCCGGTTTGGCGGAAAGCGTGCCATATGATGACGATGACCATTATACCCAAGCCGGCGACTTGTACCGCCTCATGAGTGAGGAAGAAAAAGCACGCTTAGTGAAAAACATCGTCGAATCGATGAAACAAGTCACGAAAGAAGATATTAAATTGCGGCAAATCCGCCACTTCTATAAAGCCGATCCTGACTACGGCCGCCGCGTTGCCGAAGGGCTTGGCTTACAAGTTCCAGATGATGTGATTACAAACGCGTAATCAAAAAGGATAGACGTCGCAAACGTCTATCCTTTTCTTTTTCTAATTAACCAGCCGTTAACACGAGCTCAATCCGCAGAAATGCCGGCAATCGATTGTAAAACGGTTTTAATCTTTATAAGAGTGATGAAACCGTTAGTTTGAAGTATGTCTTTGAATCCATTCTACCACCGCATCCGAAACTGGCTGTAGTTTCGGGTGTGGTCTGCCCAGCAAATACCCTTGACCGAAATGAACGCCGAGCCTTCCCACTATTTCCAGCTCCTCGAAAGTCTCGATTCCCTCCGCAATAATTTGGCAATTGATTTTCTTCGCAAACATTACCAGTGTCTCCAACAACATTTCCTTAATCTTGTCGCGGTCGATACGATGAATAATTGAACGGTCAATTTTAATATAATCAGGGCGCAATTCGGCAATTGCTTGCAAAGAAGAATAGCCCGCTCCCGCATCGTCAATCGCGATTCGGTATCCTTGTTTTCGGTAGTGGTCTAGCGCTTTCGTGAAAGACGCGTAATCATCGATGGACTGGCGTTCTGTAATCTCAAACACAACGTTTTGTGGTGTCAAATTCATCTTTTTGAGGAACGCCAAGGTCTGTCCTGGGGTAAACTGCGGGTCGTGAATCACATTGGCGTTGAGATTAATAAATAATTTCCAGTTCAAATCATTTTGTAAAAACCCTTCAATTGCCCGTTGCCGAGCCACTTTCTCCAAAGCATACAGCTGGTTTTCTTTTTCTGCAAATTCCCACAGGCGATTCGGAGTCGCAAAATAACTTGACTGCGGACCGCGCGCTAACGCTTCATATCCATAGATGTTTCCGGTAGAAAGCGAGACAATCGGTTGATAATGAGCCGTAATCTTGTGCCAAGCAAGTATATCTCGAAATTCCGCCTGCAAGCGTCTGAATTCGGCGTCCGTTTTGTTTTTCGCTTCGTGAATCGCTTCTTTGATCGCATCATACAGCAAGTTTTCGGTTGTTCGTCCTGTACTGGGATCCAACACCGCCGTTCCAGTATAAAGTTCAATCGAATCACCAGACAGCGCCATCGATTCGTTCAATTGCTTTCCAAAGATGGTACGGATCTCATGCGCTAGGCGAAGCAAAACCGTTTTCACCCAATTCGCATTTCCCTGCTCCGTGCGGACAAACAACAATACATCGTCCCCAAACATTCGGTGAGTCAACAATCCGAATGAACCAGACATTTCTGCTTCGAAGATCAATTGTTTCCATACCTGGAGCAGCTTTTGGCAAACTGTTTTCCCGTGTTTTTGCTCCATCTCCCCAAAACGTTTTATATCTAAGTAAATGAGTCCTATAGGATACTTGTTTAAATGTTTAGCAATTTTCTCTGTAAGATTTTCACTATTCAAACTGTCAGCAAGCAGCATGATGGAAGCGAGCTGATCCGCCATCCTTTAGGCTCCTTTCGATAAAAAAACAACAACCTACGTGTGGTGTTTAACATTATATCATAGTCCATACCGGTGAATCTTAAATATTTTGTAAATATTTGTCGATTTTTGTGTTAAAGAACGTGTTGCAAAACGTATAACGAATGCATAAATGCACATAAAAAATCCACCACCTTGGAAATCATATACAGTGGCCAAAACCAGCTACCAAGGGGTGGATACGATCATGATTTTCAATTGGAACAGCGAACATGCATGGGCTTATGAAATCGGCCCAATCGTCTGCGCAACTCTTCTGCTTATTTCAAAGGTTTTCAACATATTTCTTTTTTAAAAGAGCCTTGATAAAAACATTAATGACAAGCATAGCAACAGCTGAACAAATGAGGCACGCTAACCAAGCATACAATACAATTTGTGTAATTTGATGGATGATATTTTCTGTCTCAGCAGTGAACGTGCCCCCACTACATAGTAACCATTGGATTTCATAGCGACGGTAGCGAAGCGAAGACCGTCTGGGGTTTGCCAAGTAACACGATCTTCCCCGTTTTTGGCAAGAGCGAACAGTGCCTGTCACTGTTCGCCTATTCAATCGGTCCCATGAATTGAGTTATTAAGTAAATATGCTCAACCAATTACACTTTTTTCAAATAGCGATGATGATATTGATTCCGTCTCATCCCATTGTTGACGAGACGGAACCGATTGTGTTTACTGCATATTACGCTTACGAGAGAAAAATAGCTGCATAAACAAGAGCCTTTCTCTCTGTTTAACGTATCCGTTTCCGTGACATAACACCAATTTAAAAAGTTGAGTTCTTAAATTTATGGCACTCTATCACAATAAAACGTACCTTACTCTCTAAAATTCGTTACAACACTTTAACTTTGATTTAAGTTATGCAAAATAGTACGTATGAACCAAGTAAGTCTATCACTGTTCATTTTCCTCATAGCATGTTTTCTAACAAACTCTTGAATATCATCCCAATGATCAAGTTGAAGAATTTGTTCTAACTCTTGCTGAAGTTTTTGTCGATATTTACTCTCTTCAGTTAAACGAAATTCTTTGACTAGTGTTTCTAATTCTTCATAGTTAGCACTGGGGTTAAAATAACATTCAAGAAAATATTTAAAAGTATCGTACTTCAGGTCCTCGTTCAATGATATCACCCTTTATTTTTATTTAACAATAGGAAATGCAGTTAATATTCTGAATCCTAGCTCCTGTGTTGAATCCCTAATCAATACTACTCTAGAATTGGTTAGGTTATAAACGACATGTTTTTTATCTCTAAGAACCCCTTTTCCTATTGGATGATTGTGTGATACATCGAATATTTTTCTTCCCGTATCAGATTCATTTAGCCATTTCGCAATATCATCGGCATTCTTGCGCAAGTTTTCCTGAATAGCTTTAATGGCTATCTGCTTATTGGTAAACGTAGTAGCTGCTTCTACATCTTCTTGAATGGCTCTTTTAATGAGTTCTTCATTTGTTTTTGACACATGTCTATCTAAAGTATGTCCGCCAGCAGCTTCCATCCTATCAAGAAAATCAACATCGATCTTCCGTATTAAATCTGGATCTGCTTTGCCTATACCCTTACTAGCTCCCGTTCTGCCGACGATATTCATCGTCGTTTCTTTTGTTCCCCTCTCGGCCCCGCTCATCCACATGCGGGGTGCCGGGCCGCCGACTCCTGCCAAGGCCGGCTGTGGCCCCCTCAGGACAGAGCCGACATTTTCGAGAAGGTTCTCCCATTGCTGTTTGAACGAGCGGATCGTTTGGGTAATTGGCGCCTTTACGACTTGGTGGTATACCGCTTGAAGGACAGGCATGATTTTATCATAGCGGAGAACATGTTTCGTTTGCGAGACTAATTTGGAAACATCCGCTGCTGTTTCCGCCGCTTTCGCTCCTTTGATCGCGGCTTTACCGGCGACGCCTGCTCCTTTGGCTGGAGGAATGACGGACAACAATAACATTCCTCCCGCAAGCAGGCGGTCTCCTGCTGAAATCCGTTCTCCGGTGATCGGGTCGTATTCTCCAAACAATCGCTGCAAGTCATACCAGCCAAGAAGCTCTAAACCAAATTCTTTCATGTTGTCGGCAAGCGTTTGGTCTGCCTGTCTTATTGCCGCGGCCGTCCGATACAGCAGTTCTTCCGCTTCATTCAGCTTTTCTTCATAGCGGTGGAGCCAATGAATCAGCTCGTCTTTGAGCTCATAGATGGCATCAGAACCGATGCCGGTAATCTCTATCACTAAAGAGGGAAATTCCCACGAAAGTGAGGTCCGCGCACGGGAGCAGCCGTCTTCGGCATCGGGGACATGCTCGGCTACGGCTTCCAGCTCTTCTGGCTTGATTCGTATCGTCGTCATTGCAACTCCTCTATCTTTCGACGAATTTCGGCGATTTCCCTGCTTATTTCATGAAGAAGTTCATCTGCAGTCGCATAAATATGTGCCTCGATTTGCCGCAAGTCCCCGTATACCAATTCATACGCTTCTCTCGATTCTCCCTGCCAATACGGAACATACTCCTCATTTCCGCGATAAAATGCACGAGTACCTTGATGAAATTCCTCCATCGCTTCTTTGACCTGCCCCTGATAGGACTGCAGGCAACTGATCATCGTCTCGTAGGCCCTTCGTTTCATTTCTTTTTCGATCGATTCCAATAAAGACGACACCTTGATTCCTCCCCCCATTTGCACACCATCTAAATGGTAACATAAGTAAAATAAGGATAAATCATGATATATTCCTGTTTCGCCAGATGGCAATCAGGACTTTTTTCCTCATCTATGATTCAGCCATGTGAAGCATGTCAAAGCTCCTCCAAAAACAGCCTGTTTACGGAACAAACTTTTTCATGCGTGGAACGATTACCGTGAAGATGACGATAAGAAATCCTAAAATAAAAAAACCAAACAGCCATGGCAGAAACGATGATGATGGTCGTTCCGCCTCATCCAATGGTTGATGAGACGGAACCGATTGTGTTGGAGGATCAGAAAACAATCGCAGTTTTTCCGCCTTGGCGGCAATAGTATTTGTTTCTTTTTCTCCCGATAAAAATAACCGTGCTTTTGTTTGCTCAAAGAAAGAAGATGTCGGTCTTTGAAATGTCAGCGCTGTTTGTACCTCTGGCAAATCTCTCTTCTCATCGAGCAGCGACTTTTCATGAATGTAATCAGTGCGTAATTCGATGTCCTGCCGTTGATACTGATTTGGTTCAATTTCCGGCCACTCGTCCGTTTCCGCGTAAACCGTCCCTCCCATCGCAGCAAATACAGAGCAGAGGAAGGGGAAAAAGAACATCACAAGACGTCCTTTACCCTTCATATGTTTCCCCCTCTTTCTGCAAAGCGGCCAGACGCTGCTTCAAAAACGGAACAGCGGACATGAACAGCGTGACAACTCCTAGCGTAATGACAGCTGGATAAAATGCTTGCTGGTCTCCATATTGAATCGACATGTACGTTTCTGATATCGGATGGTCAAAGCTAAAGTTTGGCAATACTAAGTCGAGTAATGGAGTAATGAAAAATAGGATCAAGCCGACTCCGAGCACCCATCCGGTAAACGGTCCGATGAAAAAGGCCAAGCGAACAATAGCGGAACAGAAAAATAATAAGATGATGGTAAAGATGCTCCACTTAAGGGCCTGCACATCTTGCATCGGATAAATTCGTAATCCATATGTGCTGATGATGAAACCGACAAGCAAGTTCATCATGACCAGCAATGCAGCCTGCATCATAAGCGGAACGGAAGAATAATAATGCAGGAAGAATCCAATAAGCATGCCGCAGAGCAAAATAATGATAAACATCACGACAGGCGGCGTGTGCGTTGTTTTCTCTTCCGGAATATCTCCGCTTACTTGCACCGGATTGGTTAAGTAATCATACACATATCCATTTGTTTGTTTGTCTACCATCGTATTATCTAACAGATCATATACATCATTTTTAATTTGTTTTGTCGTGTTGACATTCGCTGCCCATTTGTTGTTTAACTCATCCGCCCGCTCTTGGACCGATGCCACTTTTTCATGCAGCTCATTGGTATAACCGATGATTTGGTCTTGCCCTTCGGCAATGGAGGTGACCAAATCAGAAATTTGTGCAACGTCTTGCATCGTATTTTGCTGCATGGTAATCACAAATTCGCCATCGTTGGCTCCTAACGTCGATTGTATTGTTCCTGCTTCATTCATGGCTTGCTGAAGCTGTGCTGTCACTTCATTCGCGGCGTCGTTTAGCGATTGTAATTGTCCCAGCAGCTCTGCTTGCACCTGTTCCACATTTTCATCATATTTTCGTATATATCCAAGTGTTGCTTCAACAAAAGAATGAACGTTATTTTCGACCGCTTCTGCATCTTGCAAAGAAGTGGCTAAGTGGTGCTGTAACTGATGAAAATATGGAATTTCGCTATGAATATTCGATAAAATTTGGTAAATATTATCTTTTTCCTTCCAATTTAAAATCAGCTGATCCACCAATGCTTCGTCAAAATTCCCTGTTCGCTTTAACGCATCCTCAAAAATCGATAGCCAAGCAAAATAAGCGAGAAGATCGTTCATGTTTCTGCTTTGAATAGCCGGTTGAAAGTAGGCTGATAATTGTTGCTTTCGCTCCCCGGATAACGATGGAGACTGAAGAATAGCTTGTTCTTTTGCAACAATTTGCTGAACCACCGTTTCTTCCGATTGCCCATTGTCGTCATTTGCCTGTTCGGCCAGCTGCTTTGCCAATTGCGCGTATTTTTCCTGCCATTGCTGCTCGAGGGCTAACTGCTTTTGCCATGCTTCCTTTGCCTTTTGCATTTCTACTTCCAGCTGATTCATCACATTGTCAATACTTCCCCAGCTTCCTGATGTATCTTGCCCTTCCTGCGTCTCTTGCGTCTTTACCGTTTGCAACTCGGTCTTTAAAGACGCCAGCTGCTGCTCGAGCCTATTCAGCCACTCCCCGTTCCCTGCTGGCTGTGGCAGCTCTCCCGGCACCGGCTGTTCATTCGGTGCTGACGGAGTTGTGGTCGATTGCAGCCGCTGCCGTAGCGGGATGAGTTTTTGCTGCACTTCGTCCAATGTCTTTGTATCTGTTTGTTGTTGATATTGACGGATGAGGTCTTTTTGCAACGCCAGCAGTTGTTCAAATTGTTCATTAACGCTTGAATTTTGCAGCTGATCTTGGAGATTCGTCAATGCCATATGGCTGTTCATCACTGTATTGCGCAGTGTAGACACCGATTCGAGCAATGTTTGGCCATTTAATTCAAACTCCGGTTTCACATTCCATGGCCGTTCTACGACGGAACGTATTCCCCCGCTCACCATTGTTTCATACTGATGAATTCCTTCTTGAATGATGTCATACTGCCGTTGTTGATACTCTTTATACGCCTGAATATCCTCGATAAACGAAGCAATTTCCGCTTCCGCCTGCTCCAAACCTTGTAACGTATCGTTGGAGGAGCTTTCGGCGTTTTTCGAAGACGAAAGCAGCTGTTCAAGCATCTTCTTTTGACTCTCGATCTCTTTTGTTAATTTGGTAGAGCTAGGGGTGTAAAAATCGTACATCGTCTTTTGAAAAGCAATTTCTTTTTCCAAAATAGCACTAAATTTTTTGCGAATATCTTCTATCGCTTGGCCGACATAGCTCCAATACAGCGTAGACATCTTTTGATTGATCGTATTTTTGGCTGCCTCTAACTCTCTCTGTACCCGCTCCCGGTTTTTCGCCTCGAGATTCGGCTGGATTTTATATTGAACGGTTGCTTTTAGCGGCTGTTTTTCATTAAACGTTAAAATGTTTCTGGAAAAATCGGATGGCAGATACACGACAGCGTCATATTGACCGTCCGCCAGCCCTTTTTCCGCCTGACTGCGATTGACGACAGACCACTGATAATTAGAAGCATCATCAAGGGCTGGTATAATTTCTTTGCCGAATTCGTATGTTTTCTTATCATAATCAGCTCCTAAATCTTCGTTGACTACCGCGATTTGGTTCGTTGTCCTCTCTGTTACCTTCATTGGGTTATGGCCAATGAACGTAAAGAATAGTACAGGAAGAGCAGCAATAAACACGATCTTCGCGATCAACTTGACGATTTTCCCTTTTTCCGTCATATGATTCACCTGATTTCCTTTATTCTACTTTTGGAATTTGTATTTTCTGTTCTTTTCCATTTAAGACAAAATAGCCAAACCCTGGGTCCACTTCTGGTTCGTGTCGCGTAAATGGCAATGCAAACAAGCTTTGTTCCGACTTTTTCATGACGAGAATCGCTTGACGAATTTGTTTCAGTTCAGTTGTCAGCGCATCAAAACCCTTCGTAAACTCATTTGCGTTTCCTGCGACGATAACACTAAATCCAAGATGGCTGTACCGCTTCATCATCATTGCGATTCGCTCGTGAATTTTACTATCGACTGACTGCTGAAGCCGAGAAAGGCTATCCGCGACAAAAACAACTGGTGAAAAGGCTTGTACGTGAACATCCGCTTTCCCAATTGCCGCTAAGTACTCTTCCTCTCTCTTTTGCAATATTCCGTTGACCTCATCAAGCCAATGGTGCATTTGCTCTTTTGTTTCTATATAGGCGACGTTTTCTTTATTAGCGTATAAAGCAAGGCCGCGGTCAACTCCGTCAAACAGCCCGATGCCTGCTGTCGGCTGGGCGAGCAATGATTCCAATATCACCTTGATCGCATTCGTCTTCCCTTTTCGCGACTGCCCTACTACAAGACAATGCGGATTTGTTTGTATATGAAGGGAAACCGGACGAACCGTCTCTTCATCAAGTCCAATCGGAATCAAGCCAGGCTGCGGCTGAACCACATATGTTTTCGAAAATATAGAAAATGACAGTCGCGATGGAAGCATCGGAATCGGCTCTGGCGTCTTCATTCCCTTATATCGCTCTTTTAATCTCGTTATCTCTTGCTTCACGTTTTCGTGCACCGCGATGTCATGATCGCCATCAGCTGGAAGATAAATTTGCGTTAAGACCGCTTGTTCTTTTTTTACCAGCGCTCTTCCTGGAATGGGCTCGACATCATACGGAGTTCGCCCAATGACGGAAAACCGTTCCGAACTGTCAAGGAAATAATGAACGATTTTTGTTTTCAAATTGTTCATGAGCGATGGACGAACTCCACTAATTCTTGTTGCCGTCAGCAGCAAAAATATTCCAAGCGATTGCCCGTCTCGGGCATATTGAATGAGCTGTGTTTCAAAATCAGGCATTTCCTCTTTGACAAGGTCAAAATTGTCAATCGTGATAAAAATAATCGGAAGCTTTTCTTCAGAAAGCGTGTTATACAACTTAATCGTACTTACTTCTTTTTCCATAAACCGTTGTTTCCGCCGCTCCATTTCCTCTTTCATGAACTTGATGAATTTTTCTATTTTCTTTCCATCATCAAATCGGAAATAATCGGCGGTATGCGGCAATTGCCGCAACGGCAGCAACGCGCTGTTTCCGAAGTCGAAAATGTAATAATGAAGCTGTTCCGGACTATAGACGGAAGCAAAGCTCATTAACAATGTCATCGCCGTTGTCGATTTCCCATATCCCGCAGAACCAAAAATGCCGATATTCCCGTCTTCAAGCCATTGATATAAGTAGTCCGATTGCCGCTGCAGTTCCGGTTCATCTTTTAGACCAATCGGAAAATGAACGGTCTCTCGTTCTAGCAAGGCAGGGCGATGCAAGCGCGAAGATAGCGGCGGCAGCCATGGGCTCGGCAGCTTTTCGATCCCAAGTTGCTGCTGCACCTTGACAATTTCTTGAACAACCATTTCAATTTCTGTTTTTTGCTTTTTCTTGTTTTTCTTCATTTTCGCGTCAATATTTGAAACCGGGATAAGCCCTAAATCCGTGACAATATAAATATCATCTTCTGATTCAAAGCCTTCTTCCATATACGGCGCACCGCTCCATGCCGATTGAAACAATTCGTATACTTCATTATTTCCGACTTGAAGATAAGCGCGGCCTGTTACGGTAATTGTAGCCGCATCTCCGTTTTTCAATATTTCCTTACTATCGCTGGCATCTTGCACTTTCAAGCTGATGCGAAAGCGGGCATTGCTCCAAATTTGCTCGTCAATGACTCCTCTTGGCTTTTGGGTTGCTAAAATAAGATGGACTCCCAAACTGCGGCCAATCCGCGCCGCACTGACCAATTCGCGAATAAAGTCCGGTTCTTCACTTTTTAATTCAGCGAATTCATCGGCGATTAGAAAAAGGTGCGGAAGAGGCTCTTTTGCTTTTCCTTGTTTATATAGCTCCATATAGTCATTGATGTGATTTACTTCATATCGATCAAACAAGCGCTGCCGCCTTTTCAACTCACTATTAATGGAAGCCAACGCGCGCGCGCTGAAGTTTTTGCTGCCATGAATATTAGTAATGGTGCCTAATAAATGTGGAATGTTTTTAAACGGCTGTGCCATGCCGCCTCCTTTATAGTCAATGAGCAAAAACGCGACTTCATGAGGATGAAAATGCACGGCCAATGACAAAATATACGTTTGCAGTAGTTCACTTTTCCCCGATCCTGTCGTTCCGGCGACAAGCCCGTGCGGACCGTGCGCTTTTTCATGCAAGTTCAGCTCTACGACGTCTTTTTTGCCTTTTAGTCCAATCGGAACGGCCAACGAGCGCGAAGGTTGATGAGTCATCCAATTTTCCTTAACGTTTATCTCTTCCGCTTTTTTCACTTGAAGTAATTCGAAAAATGTTACTTTTTCTGGAATGGAGTTGTGCATTCCTTTTTGATGATCTAAAGATCGCAATAAGCGGGCGAACCGCTCGTTTCCTTCCCGAGCATGTTCATCGAGCGTAAACGGAATATGCGCCGCTTTCCGATGCTGGATCAAAATTTCCCCTTCCCGCTCATTAATGTATCGCACAAGCGTATGAATGTTTTCCGTTAAGCTTTCCTTCGTATCCGAAGCAAAAATCACGGAAATACCGACTTCTTCGTTTTTTTCTTCCAAATATTCCAAAATGACATGTTCGGCAATTAAAGAGCGGTTGGCAACGATAAACACAAAATGCGGGGAAAACCGTTTCTTCTCTTTTTCTTCGTCCAGATCGCGCTCCCGCAACATCTCGTAAATCGACGACAACAATTGGTCCCGTGTCTGTTCGTTATAAATAAATCCTTTCGCGAAAGAATTGGGCAGTTGAAAATGCGGGAGCCACTTCATCCATTCCCAATCCTTATAATCCTTTTCATCAAAGATGGCAACAAACCGCACATCATGGTAACTGTGAAAAAAGGCGATTTGCCCTACAAGCTGCTGGATTTCATGATTAACGATCGCCGCTTTCCCGATCATTCCCATTGCCCCGCTTGACAAATCAATCGTAAGTGGCACATTTTTTACGGTTTGGTAAACTTGCGCCATCTGTTGAGCTTGCTCTAATAAATCATCGATTTCCCGATTGGCCAAATCACCCATACTCACCGACACTTCATAGGTAGACGGAACATCCGCTTTTCCGATGCGAAGATGAAGGAAATCGTCGCTTTCCATCGTTCGTTCCCAAATACGGTCGCTAATTTGCAACACGAGCGATTTCATCTTTTCAAATGACGGGAAGTGATAATATAGCACGTTTCTTTGTTTCTCGGATAGCGCGTGAAGCTCTTCCCGCTTTTGTTTCAAGTAATTCGTATAAATGCGCCGTCGCTTCTCTTTCCGTGCTTTGCGATTCTTTCTTTCCCGAAAATATTGCACGGTCGATGTCACTAACGTTGTCGCAAACATCACGATCGAAATGAGAATAAAGATGCCCCGCGGTTGAATTAAAGCAATCACTCCCATAACAAGAAGCATCATCAACGGCGGTAAAATCATTAGCCATAAACCACGCTGATCCCCGTCTCCTTCTTGGCTTGGAAACGAAACCGTAACCTTTTCGCTTGGCAGTTCATAAATCATGCGCGGTGTCCGGTGATAAACAGGATATTTTTTTTTCATTTCCGAAATCGGCGGTACTGTTTCCGTCAGCGAAGATGTTATCTCTTGGCCGCTCGTGACTGCTAATAAATCATCCTCTAAAAAAACAAATTGTACATACGGACATAGGATCCTATCCCCGTTTTGTAAAGGAGCCATATTGGATATTTTTGCTCCATTGAGAAACAGAGGCGATTCATGGTTTGGAGTAACGAACCATTCTCCCTGCTGCTTGACAAACGATACCCTCGCCGTTTTGGCTTGAATGTCTGCTTGTGGATCAGGCGCTACCATCAGTTCGGTTTTATTGCCAACATAATAAATGCGTTGTTTTATTTCTTTGTTAATCCACACGACCGTAATCGCTTGTCCATCGTCATCCACCGTAAAGGGATCATGCGGCTTCAGTTCCCCGATCGGCTTATCTCCTTGCAGCACCGTCATGGCGGAAGCATCTGTTTGTTTTCTTATTTCTACATATCCGTTATGAAATAAAAAAGACGGGATGGTGACATGATGCTCCAGTTTATTTCCAATAGAAATACAATCCTCTTGTCCTGTCAGCGGGAATAGCTGGCAAGTATCCTCATAAAAAATCCATAATTGACTCATATAATCCTCTCCTATGATGCTCGTTGCTGCGCTTTCTTCCATTATTTTTTCGTTTCCACATTGTTTGGCTGCGTACTATTAGATGCAGGCGGCGTATGATTGGACGCCGGTGCGTTGGACTGTTGTTTTGGCGTCGTCGAAGCCGGAGGAGTTGTTGCCGGTTGTTGTGCCGGAGTTTGCTGCTGGTTTGTCTCCTCTTGCTGTTCTTCTTTCAATTGCTTTTCCTGCTCCTCTCGTTCTTTCTCATATTCTTCTATCTCTCTATCAATTTCTTCTAATTTTTGCTGTTTTTCCTCTCCGGACAGCTCTTTATCTGCCTTTATTTCTTCACGATATTTTAACAAACCGTACACAATCAGCTCCCTATCTTCCATCGCTCTCGCCAATTCAAGCGCATCCTCGCTTCTTCCCCGGCCGATATAAATCCAATACAGCAAATACTGCGGGTCTGTTTTCAACGTAATATTATTTAATACCACTTTCCGCTGCTCTTCAGTAAGCGACTCCGTCATTACGTAGGAAGAAGCCAGTTCATATTGCACTACATACGGCATTTTTTCTGGAGGGTAATTTTCCAATGTCGTAATCACGTCGCTATATTTATTCTGTAAAAACAACTCCGCGCTTTGGACATATGCTTCTTGTTTTGGCTGCAAAAAAAAGAACGAATAAAACGTATACATCACAGCAGGAATTAACAAACCAACTGTCGAAAAGAAGATATATCGCTGCACGTTCCATTTTCGTTTCGGAATATGTACAGACGCTCGCTCTTTCGCTTCTTCCTCATCCATCCATCGTTCTAAAATGGATAAAAGCGCTTCTAGATGTTCTGCTTGCAACATTTCCTTAGCGATATCGGAACATTTTAATGTTTCATGAAATTTCATATATTCTTCAAAATGGTGTTGCCCGTCTGTCAGCGCTAGCACCGTCGCTTTTACTTCTTGAAGGAGACGCGTTTCATCCGGCTCATACGGCGGCAGGCTTTCCTTTATTCCAACATGAAGGAAAAAAGGCTCCAACCCATGATCAAACACGAGGTTTTCCGGGCATACAATAAGGATAAACCGACGAAGAGAGTGATTTTTCACTTTTGTGACGAGTTGATATGCCGCTCTTAGCCGGGAAAGAAGCGATTTTTTCCGTACAGCTGAAAAAGGAAAAAACGACGCGGGTGGAGTGATGGTGATTTTCACTTCATCCTCAGACACGTCAATATCCCGCAATAAATAAGGATCGATTTCCTTTATGATCTGTAATTCTAGCGGATGCTGCATTTTTAATTTCGCACGCTGGAAAACAATCGTATAATGTTTATCTTTTGTCATTACGGCATCGATTTGTGTTTCCAAATAAGTCTTTTTCTCTTCCATATAAAATAGAGCTCCTTTTCTCTTTCTCGATAGCTACAATATCACAATGCGGTCTCCATCCGTAATTCCGCTGTCCTTTAATGTAAAATAGCCCGGGTAGACCATTTGTTTATTGTCTACCCGCACCCAGTAGCCTTCTCTTGGCGGCATCGATATGTTTTTTAACTGCCAAACAATATCGATGAGCTTTTTAATTGAATAAAAATTGGACAGACGAAGATCAAATACATCCTCTGTATAATGCCGAAGATCGATAGTAACTTGAATGTACATGATGATAATCCTCCAATATAGAAAAAAGCGCCATAATCTTTCTTAAGATTTGTAGCGCTTTTTTCAAACGTGTCACTCTTTATCCACGGATTTGGCTGGCGATTTGCTGATCTGTTTCTTCCAAAATCGTAGCGGAATTGTGCAATTGTTGCGCAATTTCGTTTAATAGTACAGCCATTTTTTCAAACGCTGGGCGCAACTCGTGGTACTGCTGGATAAATGCTTCACTGGAAGCACCTTCCCAAATTCCTTGCAGCATATTGCTCATTTGATCCAATCGCGAAATCAATTCCGTGACATTAGAGCTTTCTGTATTATATTGTCTTGCGACTCCACGCAACTCTTCCGGTGTTAAACGAATAACGCCTGACATAGGTTTCTCCCCCTATACCCATATTTTCCCTTATATTTTAACGAAGGGGAGAATTACCGGTCAACAAAATATAGGAATTTATATAAAAATAAGGATATTATACCATTTTTTAAATAAACAAATTTATCTATCTACATCTTTTTTCTTAATGACATTAATAAAGAACAAAGAATAATAGGTAAAAAGAATTGTGATTATCTATTTATCTTTGACAAGATCATCACATCATAATCGTAGTAATCGGCTGCCGATTCATATCGTCCATCAAATCGCTGTAATATCGCGCGGCTTTGTGCATTTCGTCCTAGATTTCCATTTTCAAATCGGAAAATTTTGCATAGCCAAAAAAGGAAAATGAATAATCGTACCGTCAAAACCGGAATCGTTGGTGTTTATATTTTTAACATGTCCACCGAGAAGTCTCCCACCTCTTAACAGAGTGTAGGTGGGAGAGGTTCATATAGGTATCAAGTATTATATAAATAATGATAAAGGTTTTTTTCTTGGAAGGAGAGATGTTATATTATGAAAAAAGCCGGCATCATGCCGGCTCCTTGATTATTTATATACTTTCACTTTTACTGTTTTGACACCCCATTGGATAGCTTTTGCTTTTGTAGGCATGAATACGTCAATTTCGTTGCCTCTGATTCCGCCTCCTTTATCAGCTGCAACCGCATAGCCGTAACCTTCCACATAAACCTTTGAACCTAACGGAATTACCTTTGGATCAACGGCAATTGCTTTAATCGAAGGGTTTTTCTTTAAATTTAAGCCTGTAGCCGTTATTCCGCTGCAGCCTTTGCAGTCTACTGTATAAGCATATGCTTTCACGGTGATTGTTTTGTACGCTGCTGTTTTGGCTGCTGCCTTTTTTACTGTAGTTTGAGCAGCCGCTTTGGTTACCGTTCCTGAAATCTTTAACACCTGCTTTGGTTTGATTATATCGCTTTTAAGGTTATTCCAGCTCTTTAGCTGGCTGACAGTCACTTTGTATTTTTTAGCGATGCCCCAAAGAGTGTCACCACTTTTTACCTGATATGTACCGGCTGCCGATGCAGCTCCTGAAAATCCGAATGCTATAAAGATTGATAAAGTAATATATAATAGTAATTTTTTCAAGATACTACTCCCCCCTTGCTTAAATCCATAACAATAGAATATCAATAAAATATAACAATTATGTTTCATAGAATTAGCAATTATATTACAAAATGAAGACATAATTGTATCTTCTTGTTTTTTCTTGTTGTTCTTTTACAAGCCTTCCTGGTTTCTAGTTTCTGGTACAAGAAATCTATCAAATTTCGACATACTGATACTGCTACACTAAAAAAAGTGTGTGATCGGTATGGAAAACCAAAGTTTATTCAAATATGTTCATTGATCAAACTTTCAATAAAAAAGGTGCACTTCATATCAAGTGCACCCCAACTATTGACAAAGAACCAATGAAAAAACGGACTTGCCATTATCGGCAAATCCGTTGATTTATTTTTTATGTATATGGAGACGGTGGGAGTCGAACCCACGTCCAGAGATATCGCCACTTAAGCATCTACGAGCGTAGTCGGTATATTGGGTTTCGCTGCATCTTCCGCCTACCGACAGGCCTCCGAGCAGCTAGCCTGATTGTTCTCTTCCCTCGTCCTCAGGCGGCGGACTCGGGCGTAGCCCACTCGTTATGAGCCCCTGAACCGCCACGTGGGCGATGGCGGGAGGAGCTAGCTGCGGTTATTAGGCAGCTAAAGCGTAGTTTTCTTTGCCAGTTATCTTTAGGTGACGTTTTTTACGAGGACGGTCCCCTCGGCTCGCAGCTTAAGCTCGATCTATCCCTGTCGAATCCGTATCGTCCCCGTGATGGAGAAACGATAACGAGTAAGCTTAAGCTTTGGATAACTGGCTTTTGTATTATTCATTATAACATAATGCGCGTCATTTTCAATTGTGAAGTTTTGGAATTATATTTTTTGCCGTTCGCGAAACGCGCGTTCGATTTCCCGTTGCGCTTCTTTTCGTTTCATATCTTCGCGTTTATCATATTTTTTCTTTCCTTTGCCAACACCTAACAACACTTTAGCAAAACCGTTTTTAATATATATCTTTAACGGAACGAGCGTATAGCCTTGTTCCTTTGTGTAACCAATCAGCTTATTAATTTCACGGCGATGAAGAAGCAGCTTTCTTGTCCGCAATGGGTCATGGTTATAACGGTTTCCTTGTTCATACGGGCTAATATGCATATTATGAAGAAATACTTCCCCTTTTTCGACTTTCGCAAACGAGTCTTTTAAATTCACTTTTCCAGCGCGAATCGATTTAATTTCCGTTCCTTGCAGGACGATCCCTGCTTCATACGTTTCTTCGATAAAATAATCGTGATGCGCTTTTTTGTTTTGAGCAATCAGTTTCCCTTCACCTTTTGGCATACTGCGCTCTTCCTCCTCTTATAGCGACAACTGTAATTTTAGCAAAAAACTAAGGAAAGGAAAAGTCTCTTCTATCGAGACTTTTCCTTATCGCTTTTTCTTTTTCTTCTTTTTCGCTTTTAGCTGCGGAACGTCTTCGTAAAACTTCTTCGCTTTTCCATTTTGTTTATTCGCTTTTTTCTGTTTTTTTCCTTCAATCACGACAGGAGCGCTTTTGGACTTTGCAGGGCGGCGGCCTTTCATGCCGACAATTTCAAAATCGACGATCCGCTCATCTTTGTTCACGTTAATGACGCGGACGGTAATCTCGTCGCCGATACGGTATACTTTTCCCGTTCGTTCGCCAATCATGGCATAATGACGCTCATCATAACGGTAATAGTCATCCGTTAAGTAGCTGACGTGAACGAGCCCCTCGATCGTGTTCGGCAGTTCGACAAAGAGGCCGAAGTTCGTAACGGAGCTAATAATTCCATCAAACTCCATACCAATCTTATCTTCCATAAACTCCGTCTTCTTCAAATCGTCTGTTTCCCGCTCGGCTTCCACCGCACGCCGTTCCATATTGGAAGCATGCTCGGCGATATCCGGAAGCTTTTCCGCCCATTTTTGTTGCGTCTGTTCATCCATTTGCCCGTTGATCAAGTACGTGCGGATAAGGCGATGCACAATTAAGTCCGGATAACGGCGGATTGGGGAAGTAAAGTGCGTATAAAAATCGGTTGATAATCCGTAGTGGCCGAGACTTTCCGCATCATAGCGCGCCTGTTTCATCGAACGAAGCATGACCGTCGAGATGACCATTTCTTCCGGTTCGCCGCGCACCGCCTCTAAAATTTCTTGGAGCGCGCGCGGATGAATTTGGTTTCCTGTTCCTTTTACGACGTAGCCAAAATTCGTAATAAATTCGAGAAAACGCTGCAGCTTTTCCGGTTTTGGATCTTCGTGCACGCGATAAATAAACGGAACGTTCAGCCAATGGAAATGTTCGGCGACCGTTTCGTTCGCCACAAGCATAAATTCTTCAATAAGCCGCTCCGCCACCGATCGTTCCCGAAGCACGACATCATATGGCTTTCCGTTTTCATCGACCAGCACTTTTGCTTCTTTAAAATCGAAATCAATCGCACCGCGCTTCATCCGTTTATTGCGCAAAATTTCCGCCAGTTCCGCCATCAGTTCAAACATTGGCACAAGCGGCTCATATTTTTTACGCAGTGCTTCGTCTTTATCGACGAGAATTTTGTTTACATCCGAATACGTCATCCGCTCGGTCGTGCGAATCACACTTTGGAAAATTTCGTGGCTGACGACTTCGCCGCGCTCGTTAATTTCCATCTCACACGAAAGCGTTAAGCGGTCCACTTTCGGATTTAAGGAACAAATACCGTTCGATAAACGGTGTGGAATCATCGGAATGACGCGGTCCACCAAATAGACGCTTGTCCCGCGTTCGTACGCTTCCCGGTCAATCGGCGATCCTTCTTCCACATAGTAGCTGACATCGGCAATGTGGACGCCAAGCTTGTAATTTCCGTTCTCAAGCTTCGTGACTGTTACAGCGTCGTCTAAATCTTTCGCGTCTTCACCGTCAATCGTGACAATCATCTGATCGCGCAAATCGCGGCGGCCTTGCAGATCTTTTTCCGTAATCGTATCGGAAATGCGGTTGGCGTGTTCGATGACCTCTTCCGGAAATTGCAAAGGAAGACCATGCTTATGAATAATCGACAAAATATCGACACCCGGATCATTTTTATGGCCGAGAATTTTAATGACTTCCCCTTCGGCGCTCATTCGTCCCTGCGGGTATGAGGTGAGCCGCACGACCACTTTATGTCCTTCCACGGCGCCGTTGGCCGCATGTTTCGGGATGAAAATATCATTGACAATTTTTTTATCATCCGGAATGACAAACCCAAAATACTTGCTTTCCGTGTAGGTTCCGACCACTTCCGTGACGCCGCGCTCTAAAATGCGCACGATTGTTCCTTCCTTACGCGCGCCTGACGAATCGGAATGCACGCGTACTAATACGGTATCACCATGCATCGCATTTTTCATTTCCGAAGGCGGGATGAAGATGTCATCGAGCGTCGGATCTTCCGGCACGACGAAAGCGAACCCTTTCGCGTGTCCAGACACTTTTCCGCGCACTAAGTTCATTTTTTCCGGCACGCCGTAACGGTTGCTTCTCGTGCGTACAACGAGTCCTTGTTCTTCCATCGCCACCAACGTTTTGACAAACTCTTTAAATTGTGCGGCATCGGTAATGGCAAAAGCAGTTTCCAGCTCCTGGACGGTTAACGGTTTGTATGCCTCATCTCTCATAAACGTTAAAATTCGTTCCGCTAATGATGAATCCATCATTCTCCCTCCTTTCAGGGGTTACCAATCTAACGATTCCAAAAACTCATAAATATCCTCATGCAGCTGTTCTTTTTCTTTGTCTAGTGTAATGACATGACCCGACTCTTCATACCATTTGATTTGTTTCACTGGTGATTCAATGCCGTTATAAATAATATTTGCACTATCAGGGTTAATCATGCTATCATGCCGCGCTTGCACGACAAATGTCGGCGCATAAATTAAATCGATATGATCGCGGACGTCGGCAATCAGTTCCTGTAATGCTTTTAGTGTACGCATTGGCGTCTTTTTAAACTCTTCCATTTCTTTTTCAATTTGCTCCGCTGTTTTTCCTTCCCGCTTTTTATATTCACGCGCATACTCCAACACGCCTTGATACATCGTTTCCTCGCTTTTAATATACATCGGCGCGCACATCGAAATAATTCCCACTACAGGTACAGTGTAACCTAATTTCAGGGAAAATACGCCGCCAAGCGATAATCCTGCGACTGCAATTTTTTCATACCCTTTATTTTTTAAAAATTCATAGGCATTCATCACATCTTGCCACCAATCGTCCGGCCCTGTATGTACGAGTTCTTCCGGCGGAACGCCGTGTCCTTTATAAATCGGCGCGTGGCATGTATATCCTTTCGATTCAAGAAAACGGCCTAACATTCTGACATCCGCTGAATTTCCGGTAAAACCGTGCAACAATAACACGGCACGCTCCCCTGCTTCAAAGAAAAATGGCTTTGGTGGAACAATCTTCATGATGCATAACTCCTTTCGTTTTATAACCAATAGAAAAGGCAGCCCGAATTATTGATGGACCGCCCCATTGTTTTCCCATTAAAGTTGCACATACGTTACGGCAATCGTCAAGACAAAAAACAATACTGCCAATACTACGGTAATGCGCTGAAGCACCGCATCCAGCCCGCGCGCTTTTTGTTTTCCGAACAGCTGTTCCGCACCACCAGTAATCGCGCCGGAAAGCCCCGCGCTTCTTCCCGATTGCAACAAAACGATCACGATAAGCGCAATCGAAACAATGACTAACAAAGTGACAAGCAACGCATGCATGCCTACTCCTCCTTTAAAACACGCCCTACAATGTTTCCAGTTTAACATAAACGAAGAACTTGCACAATAGGGACAAGGCGCACGCATGATTCATTATAACAAATTTTTTGTAAAACCAAAAATTATAGCCATCCTTTATCTTTTTATGAACGAAGGACGGCTTTCGTTTATTGAAACTATGTTATTTTTCTTTCTTCCAAACTTCTCTTTCTTTGCCGAACGGATCGGCTTCCACGCGGCTTGACGCGCCAAAAATCATCGCTGCTCTCTTGTTAAAGTCATAAGCCGGCCATTCTTCCGGCAACTGATTATGATTAGGATTTCCATTGCGTGCAAATGAAATCCATGCATCATGCATTTGTTTGCTGATTTGTTCTCGTTCCGGTAAATCTCCTGTAAAATTCGTGATTCCCGGCTGATGAAGGTTACCGAACACAAATGGCAGTTCAAGCGCATGGCATGCCTTCAATTTGCCGCCCATAATCGGCGTCTCATAATCAAAGCGATACATCCAGACGCTTGCCCCTTGTTCCACTTGATAATCAGCAGTGCGTAACATGCCATTTGTAAATACGCGGTAAGTCATGATGCGCAGCAGTTTTTGCCATATCGGCTCCGCTTCATCTCCTTGATGCAGATAATAATCGACGACCTCGTGCGGAACGGGACCGACTTCTTTATGGATGCGCTCTAGAAGCTCTTGTTCGCTAAGCGCGGCCCATGAAGGGTCTGTCAGCGTAAACAAGTTATATTCATCTTTCGTAACGCCGATAATCATCGAAATATCGCGTGCCGCTCCTTCTTTTAACGCTTCGATCGGATGATTCGGCAATGCTTTTCCGTCTATTACCGGTCCGTAAGACATTTGCGAGCCAAGCGACAGCGCCGCTTGAAGCAGCTCTTCTGCCGGAATCGTTAGCAATCGGTCACGATCTCCCGGACGGATGCCAGCTTGGTGCAGTATCTTTTCTGCCATCGCGGTCGCTTTAGCAGCAGACTTCAACAAAAGCGCGCCCGAACCACTTTGTAAAATCGCTTTTTGAAATAATCCTTTTGCCTCAGGCATGGCTAACAACGTTCCGACGCTCGCTGCTCCTGCTGATTCGCCAAAAATCGTAACTTGTTTCGGATCGCCACCAAACGCCTCAATATTTTCCTGCACCCATCGCAATGCCGCTATTTGATCAAGAATGCCGCAATTTCCTGAAGCAGCGTAATCTTCACCAAATAAATCCGCTAAATGGAGAAAGCCAAATACGTTCAGCCGGTAATTGATCGTCACGACAACGACATCGCCATTAGCGGCAAAAGCCGTCCCGTCATACCAAGGAGTCGATCCTGAACCAAACAAAAAAGCCCCACCGTGAATCCAAACCATTACAGGACGTTTCTTGCCGTCGGCTCCCGGAGACCAAATGTTAAGGAACAAACAATCTTCGCTTCTAGGTTCCGTGGTGCGTCCCAATACCCCACCAAACAGCAAACCAGCTGGCTGCATCGCAACAGCACCAAACGTTGTAGCATCGCGCACTCCCGTCCAAGGTTCAGGCGGCTGCGGCGGCTGAAAACGAATTTCTCCTACCGGCGCTTTTGCGTACGGAACTCCCTTCCAACAGTAAACGCTTCCATTTTTGCTCCCTTGCAATTTCCCATAGCGCGTTTCGACTATGGTGTTCATCAACGATCCACCTCTTTTCTTAATTATTAGAATGTTCTTAAAAAATATAAGCGAAGCAAGACATGGTCGTCAAATTTTCTGCTTTCTTCATATAAAAAAGCACCTACCGATCACTCGGTTAGGTGCTTGGTTTGCCATCTTGGCAAACAGATGTCTGTTTGATTTGATTATTTTCCGCGGTGTTTCGCTTTTGCTTTAAGGCGCTTAAGCTCTCTTTTTCGCTCCATAAGAGCTTGACGTTGTTCCT
This sequence comes from Parageobacillus sp. NEAU-HV-2, assembly GCF_059115485.1. NCBI lineage: Bacteria > Bacillati > Bacillota > Bacilli > Caryophanales > Anoxybacillaceae > Parageobacillus > Parageobacillus sp. NEAU-HV-2. The sequence goes on along the minus strand of NZ_JBXUJJ010000005.1, from coordinate 126,854 downwards.
TTCGCAATACCTTTCTTTCTTTTTTACGATGTTCCAATTCTAGCTTAAGGGCGGTTTGCGCGTAGGTGGAAAACGGACGTTCTTTCATTTCTTTTGCCGCTTCTCGCTGTATCCGTTTCGGGTTTTTACGCCGTTGCAGTTGCGCAGGGATAGCAGCGGCTGTATGGCATTTGTTTAATAACGAGAGCATCGGTCCATTGACAAACGCCAACACTTCTTCCGGTTTCGGTTCGGAACCAAACACGTAGCGGACCGCTTTTAAGGTCTCATTTTCCTTTTGTTCCACCACCCCAACCCAAAATTGGCCATCGTAAAAAACCGTCAACTTCATGAAAGGTCCCTCCTTTAGAAATTACCAACAGCGATGGACATCCCAAGGAGGGGAAGGTTACTGACACTCGTTTTCGAGTGCGCCCGGACTACCAACCGGGACTGTGTTTTTACGCTGTCTACGTTTATTATACGTACTGCATCCACTCATATGGAAGCCGTTCTTTGCTATTTTCTATCGAAAAAAGACCTAACCGCTCACCGGTTAGGTCTTGCCTCATCGTCGACAAGTGCCTGGCGCCGAAAAATCATATCCACTGCACTTTATCTTTGTTATTGAAAGTCACAATAACATGTTTCAAATTGTGTACTAAAATTCAGATGATATTATTTGCTGGAGAATCCATAATTCCTAATCGAAGTCATCAAACAGTGAAAAAGGGGTATTCGACAAGTGACAGGCACCCATTCCCTAAACGGATGGCCCTCTTTCTTTCTGACGTATCAGCCAGGTACTCCTTCCATGGGTCTGGTAATTCTTTATAAAACACTAAGTTTTGTAACGATTTCGGTCGTCTTGCCATCAATTCTAAATACGGAATCCATTTCATGGATTCCAAGGCTTCATTAATCATTTAGACGTAAAATTCCTTTACTAGAACTTTCGCCTTTTGACCTTAACAGATTTTGCTATTTTTACAAGTTCCTCTTTAGATAATACCTTTTTTCCTGTATATTCAAGCTCTAATTCTAATTCCTCCTTTTCTTCTTTCCAAAACAATAATTGTTTTCCATCTTTATTTTGATAGTAATAATTCGTACCAGGTATAATTGTGTTTTTATTCCACTTCGGGTCATCGACCCAACTTACGTAATTTGTTACGGTAACAACTAAACTTTCTTTTGAACCTTCATAAAACACTTTAATAAAATTACAATTTCTCCCACAATGGCGTATTTTCGCATAACTGTTTTTATATTTTATAGGAATGTAATTTATTTCTACTTTCATATTGACTAAATTCTGTGCCCAGTTAACTGGAAATTTAATAAAATAAGTATCAAAAAACAACACATAGAGAACAAGTCCTCCTAAAAAAAGATATATAGATAATCTTTTCATAATAATCCTCCTAGCCACATATCGATTTATGTCATTTCATACCTTTTTGAAAAACAAGTCTTTAAATAGATCAGATGTGTTGATAACCAATAAAAACCAGTTATTATTGGTCTATCCATGGCTTTTCTGACGGAGTCGGCAAAGCTACTGCTTGCCGACTGGGCATGCGATACGCATGCTCCCCCAGAACGACGAACGCTTTGCAAACAAATTCATTTATCTGCTTGGCGTTTCCGTTCGGGGCCACGACAGAAAAGCTAAGGTTATCCTCTGCTTTAATTGGTTATATAGGTTGATTGTCGTTGTTATTATGCCTTTATAACAGTGAAATAATAGATAATCAACACTCGTTAAATTAGATAAACCATGTTGAAATGATTTCAACATGGTTTATCTAATCTGTTGAATTTTAAAGGATTACAAACTATAAACAGTTAATGATTATTTATACCAATTTTCCTTCTATTTTCCAAAGACTATTAACGGGTAACCTTATTTATAGTATGGGCCAGGAATAACCTAGCCCATGATCATTTTTATATCTTCTCTATGATATCTAAAAATGTACCGAATTTTCCTAATCGTGCTTTTGCTAGTGAGGTAATCAGATCCCAAACACTGAGAGGTTCTCCTCTTGATAGGGTATTATAGAGATATTTTTGTGCCTCAGTTCTTACCCAATTAATTGCTAATGCAACCTTTGAGGATACACCAGCGTATTTCAATGCCTTGGACCAGCCGATCCCCGTTACTTCTGTAACACCACCTACAACAAATGCTGTCGCCCAAGTCTTAAGAGGAAATTTTGTTTTCCACACTTTCCAATTGAACTTATATTTTTTATAAAATTTCCATACTATATCCCATGAGTTTAAAGCACCACCTTTGAAAAATTTCCAAAGAACCCACTGTGCAAAATGCCCATCAGAATCTATATTCATTACAGGGTTATTATGTGCATAAGCATATTGATTCAAACTCTGCGGATCATCCTCAAACCCATGGAACGTATCCCTTGTAATAAACCGACCAATATTAGCATCATAATAACGTGCCATGAGATAGTATAATCCAGTTTCTTCATCGTAATAATAACCTGCATAACGGTATGGGTTGGCTGATGCCATCGCGCCGGTTTTGGAAAGAATATTCCCCCATGCATCGTATTGATATTCCGCTACAACGTTTCCGCTTGCATCCGTTAATGCCGTAACATCCCCATGACCGTTGACATGATAATAGTAAGTTACTCCGCCTTTGGTCATCGTGATTGGGTGATCATATGCGTCCCACGTATACTCCGCCACGATGTTGTTGTTTGCGCGTAACTTTTTCCGAATACTTTCCGTTTGCGTCCGTCATATAAGGTTTTTCAAAGAACCATACTGTTTTTCCCTTTGAATCTTTGAAAACAATTGTGCCGTTCTTCTCTTTATGAGGTGTAACACCCTTCATGTTCAGCTCAAAACGGAATGTATTTTCATTTTGGTATTGATGGAGAACAATATCTTCTTTTACAGCACTGCCGAGTACACGATAACGGAAATCTACATCTTGTAAAATTCCTTTAAACGTGACTTCATTATCTTTGATAGCCCCTTGTACCTTATTGGCTTTTACAGGTACAAAGCTAACACTTGTCCCCTCTTTTTCAACCGTTACAAGTTTGCTGGTTCCTGATTGTTGCGCAAAAAACGTGTTTACGTTATTTGCGGTGTTCTCAAACTTGCCTGATTTTTTCGTGCTAGTTTTTAGTTTATTATCTATTTTCTTCTATTTTTTATCCGATGGATCTTGATAAAACTGTTGTTCCATAAAGATTTCTTCGGTAAAACTTCCATCAGGATTCAAATACCGTGTAGAAAATGGAGTACGTTTACTTGTTAGCTCCAGTTTTTCCTTTAGTAGTTTATTTGGCAGTTCACCAACATCAGCTGTTAAGGTTTCCTTTTTTGGAACCCTCTTTGCCGCATCTGGTGCTGCTTCTGTAAAATTGGGCCCTACTAAACTAAAAATAAGACAAAATGACAAAAACAGTGCAACATAACGATAAATCGATCGAAACGTTGATGACATGTGCGGCGCTCTTCCCTTCTGAAGTTATGTATTATCCGGATAATTGAGAAAATTATACTTTATTTTTCAAATAATAGATATTACTAAAATATTGGAAAATACAAATCTTTTTATACAAGTATTATTCAATTCAGGATATAAACCAAACTTATTCCGTCCGCCATACGGCTTTTTAAAAGACGAACAGGCAGCGAAGCTTTATAAACTCGGATATCGAACGATTCTTTGGACCATAGACACAAACGACTAAATTGGTGCGTCTTCTGAAGAAATTTTATCCAGAGTACATCGAAATATGGTTTCGGGGGGCATAGTTCTCCAACACAGCTTCCGCGTACCGGGTCATGTAGATGGAACTATTTGAGGCGTTACCCCAAATTTTTTCTCCAAACGAAATAAAAAGAACCTAACCGAATGATTCGGTTAGGTTCCCTTGCTTAAGCATTATTTTTTCAGATTATAGAACGATTTAATGCCGTTGTAAATCGCCGTGTCGCCAAGCTGATCTTCGATGCGGAGCAATTGATTGTATTTCGCGACGCGGTCGGTGCGGGAAGGAGCCCCTGTTTTGATTTGGCCGGCGTTTGTCGCTACCGCGATGTCAGCGATCGTGCTGTCTTCCGTTTCACCAGAACGGTGGGAAACAACCGCCGTATATCCTGCGCGTTTTGCCATTTCGATTGCATCGAACGTTTCCGTTAACGTGCCGATTTGGTTAACTTTGATCAAAATCGAGTTGCCGACGCCTTTTTCGATTCCTTCCGCCAGTTTTTTCGTATTCGTTACAAACAAGTCGTCACCGACAAGCTGTACTTTTTTGCCAAGGCGCTCCGTTAATAGCTTGTGGCCTTCCCAGTCGTTTTCATCCAAACCGTCTTCGATGGAAATGATTGGGTATTTCGAAACAAGTTCTTCATACCAGGCGACCATTTCTTCGGACGTTTTCACGACGCCTTCGCCTTCTAAATGATATTTGCCATCTTCTTTGTTGTAAAGCTCAGAAGAAGCAACGTCCATTGCCAGCATGACTTCTTCGCCTGGTTTGTAGCCAGCTTTTTCAATCGCTTCGATGATCGTTTGCAGCGCTTCTTCATTCGATTTTAAGTTTGGCGCGAATCCGCCTTCGTCACCAACAGCCGTATTGTAGCCTTTTGCTTTTAGTACTGCTTTTAAGCTATGGAAAATTTCCGCGCCCATGCGAAGCGCTTCACGGAAACTTTTCGCGCCGACAGGCATAATCATAAATTCTTGAATGTCCACGTTGTTATCGGCATGCGCGCCACCGTTTAAAATGTTCATCATTGGCACTGGCAATGTTTTTGCGTTAAAACCGCCAAGGTATTGATATAGAGGCAGACCCAATTCATCTGCTGCCGCGCGCGCGACTGCTAGCGATACCCCTAAAATCGCGTTGGCGCCTAATTTGCTTTTGTTTTCTGTGCCATCCAGTTCAATAAGCGTTTTGTCAATGCCGACTTGGTCCGTCACTTCCAAACCGATGATCTCTGGGGCGATGACTTCATTGACGTTTTCGACCGCTTTTAATACACCTTTGCCAAGATAGCGGCTTTTATCACCGTCGCGCAATTCCACTGCCTCATATTCCCCAGTCGACGCACCGCTTGGCACAAGGGCACGGCCAAAGCCGCCGTCTTCCGTATATACTTCCACTTCTACCGTTGGATTGCCGCGCGAGTCTAATACTTCACGTGCGTATACGTCAATAATTGCAGACATGTTCACACTCTCCTTTATTATTTCATAATTAATGTTTTTCCTGTCATTTCTTTCGGCTGCGGCAGGCCAAGCAAATCAAGCATCGTTGGCGCTAGATCGCCTAAAATGCCATCTTTGCGAAGCTCGATTCCTTTTTTCGTGACGATCACAGGAACCGGATTTGTCGTATGCGCGGTTTGCGGTTTGCCATCCGGCGTCAATACTTCATCCGCGTTTCCGTGGTCTGCCGTAATAATGGCAATGCCTCCTTTGGCTAAAATCGCGTCGACGACTTTGCCAAGGCATTCATCGACCGCTTCAACCGCTTTAATGGTCGGTTCCAGCTTGCCGGAATGGCCGACCATGTCCGGGTTCGCGTAGTTTAAAATGATCGCGTCATATTTATCTGCTTCAATTTCTTTTAACAGCGCATCCGTTACTTCATAGGCGCTCATTTCCGGCTTTAAGTCATATGTCGCGACTTTTGGCGAATTGATCAAAATGCGGTCTTCGCCCGGAAACTTCTCTTCCCGTCCGCCGCTCATAAAGAACGTCACATGCGGATATTTTTCCGTTTCCGCGATGCGGAGCTGGCGCAATCCATGCTGCGATAGGACTTCACCGAGCGTATTATCCAAATTCGTCGGTTTAAACGCGACATAGCCTTTTACCGTTTCGCTAAAGTGCGTTAAACATACGAAGAACAAGTTTTTCGGATGTTTCGGACCGCGGTCGAACTCGCGGAAGTCTTCGTTCGTAAACGTGTTGGAAATTTGGATCGCCCGGTCTGGACGGAAATTGTAGAAAATGATCGCGTCTTCGTCTTTAATCGTCGCCACCGGTGAGCCGTCTTCGCGTACCATAACGGATGGAAGCACGAACTCATCGTAAATGCCATGTTGATAAGAGTCTTCAATGCACTCAAGCGGATCGCGATACGTCGGGCCTTCTCCGTACACCATCGCGCGATATGCTTTTTCGACGCGCTCCCACCGTTTGTCGCGGTCCATCGAGTAATAGCGGCCGGATAAGGTCGCAATTTCGCCGACGCCGTATTCTTTTATTTTTTCTTGCAATTCTTTAATATATTTCGGCGCCGTTTGCGGTCCGACATCGCGGCCATCTAAAAAGCCATGGATGTAGACGTTTTTGACTCCTTCTTTGGCTGCTAATTTCAATAGTGCATAAAGATGATTAATATGGCTATGAACACCGCCGTCAGAGAGAAGACCGAAAATGTGCAAATTTGTTCCCTTTTCTTTCACATGATTCATGGCTGCTAAAAATGTTTCGTTGCGGTCAAACTCTCCTTCACGAATCGCAATGTTGACGCGCGTTAAACTTTGGTAAACAATGCGGCCGGCGCCGATATTTAAGTGGCCGACTTCGGAGTTGCCCATTTGCCCTTCCGGCAGTCCGACCGCTTCGCCGCAAGCGGTGAGCGTTGCGTGCGGATATTCGTTCCAATACCGGTCAAAATTCGGCTTTTTCGCTTGCGCGACCGCATTGCCATACGTTTCTTCGCGAAGCGCAAATCCGTCTAAAATAATTAACGCCACTGGCTTTTTACTCATGATGTCCGGCCTCCACTAATTGCAAAAATGATTTCGGATCGAGGCTTGCACCGCCGACAAGGGCGCCGTCAATATGTTCTTGCGCTAAAAATTCGCGAATATTTTCCGGTTTTACGCTACCGCCGTACTGAATCCGTACCGCTTGGGCCACTTCTTCTGAAAAGACGTCCGCAAGAATCGAACGGATATGGCCGCATACTTCATTTGCATCTTCAGCGGTCGACGATTTGCCAGTGCCAATCGCCCAAATTGGTTCATAGGCAATGACCACTTGTTTTGCTTGTTCTACGGTTAAACCGGCAAGCGCTTTTTTTACTTGCACGCCAACAACGTCATTCGTTTTGCCGCTTTCCCGTTGCTCTAACGTTTCACCGCAGCAAACAATTGGAATAAGCCCGTGTTTAAAAGCAGCGAGCACTTTTTTATTCACCGTTTCATCCGTTTCCGCAAACATTTCGCGGCGCTCGGAATGACCGATAATGACATACGTCACACCAATATCTTTCAGCGCTACCGGGCTGATTTCCCCTGTAAACGCTCCTTTGTCTTCAAAATGCATATTTTGTGCGCCGATTTTTAAATCAGATTCTTGTGCGTTTTGGACAAGCCGGTCCAAAAATAAAAATGGCGCGCAAATGACAGAGTCTATTTGTTCCGCCGGTGGAACAAGCCGTTTTACTTCTTCCACGAAGCTTACTGCCTCCGGCAATGTTTTATGCATTTTCCAGTTTCCTGCGATAATGCGTTTTCTCATCATCTGTCCCTTCCTTTCTCGAGAAAAGAGTGAGCGCATTATTTGTCGTTTAACGCTACCACTCCAGGAAGTTGTTTTCCTTCCATAAATTCAAGCGATGCACCGCCGCCGGTAGAGATGTGGTCCATTTTTTCGGCTAAGCCGAATTTTTCTACCGCCGCTGCCGAATCGCCGCCGCCGATGACCGAGTATGTATCGACAGCATCCGCTAGCGCTTGGGCTACTGCTTTTGTTCCTTCGGCAAAGGCATCCATTTCAAATACACCCATTGGGCCGTTCCAAACAACCAGCTTCGATTTCATAATGACGTCGCGATATAGTTCGCATGTTTTTGGACCAATATCAAGCGCTTCCCAATCGCTTGGAATCGCATCAATCGCAACGACTTTCGTATTCGCATCATTCGCAAACCGATCGGCTACGACGGCGTCGACCGGCATATAGAAGTTAACGCCTTTTTCTTTCGCTTTTTCCATAAACGATTTTGCCAGTTCAATTTTATCTTCTTCTAACAGTGATTTACCAACTTCATGACCGAGCGCTTTCACAAACGTATACGCCAGTCCGCCGCCGATAATCAAATTGTCCACTTTGTTAAGCAAGTTTTCGATCACGCCGATTTTGTCTTTTACTTTCGCGCCGCCAATAATCGCCGTAAATGGACGGTCTGGATTGGACAGCGCTTTTCCTAGCACTTCAATTTCTTTTTCCATTAAAAATCCGGCAACCGCTGGCAAGTAGTGTGCAATTCCTTCGGTAGATGCATGAGCTCGATGGGCAGCACCAAACGCATCATTCACATAAATGTCCGCTAATTCAGCAAATGCTTTCGCCAGCTCTGGATCGTTTTTCTCTTCCCCTGGGTAAAAGCGGACGTTTTCTAGAAGCAATACATCGCCTTCTTTCATGTTGGCGATCTCTGCTTTTACCGCATCTCCGTATGCTTCATCTGTTTTTACTACCTGTTTGCCGAGCAGCTCGCTCAACCGTTTAGCCACCGCATTTAAGCGCATCTCTTCGACAACTTTTCCTTTTGGACGGCCAAGATGGCTCGCCAAAATCACTTTTGCGCCTTGCTCGATTAAATAACGAATCGTCGGAAGTGCGGCGCGGATGCGTGTATCATCCGTAATCGCACCATTTTCCATCGGCACGTTAAAATCGACGCGGCAAAACACTCGTTTTCCTTTCACATCGACGTCCCGAACCGTCTTTTTGTTCATGGCGCTATGCCCCCTTTTTGATGATATCGTTCCCACAAACGAAGAGGAGTGGGGATCATTTCCCCGCTCCCCCTCCACCATCCTATTATAGACTTGACCAGGCGCGAAAAACAATGGCTATCCTTATAGACCTTTTGACGCAATATATTCGGCAAGATCCACAACGCGATGGGAGTAGCCTGTTTCGTTATCGTACCAAGATACTACTTTCACCATTTTTCCTTCAATAACCATTGTGGAAAGCGCATCAATCGTGGATGAAGCAGTGTTGCCGTTATAGTCGCGAGATACGAGCGGCTCTTCACTGTAAGCCAAGATGCCTTTCAATTCACCTTCCGCAGCTTCTTTCAATGCCGCGTTAACTTCTTCAGCGGTTACTTCTTTTTCAAGCTCCGCAACAAGGTCGACAACAGATACGTTTGGTGTCGGTACACGCATTGCCATACCGTTGAGTTTGCCTTTTAGTTCAGGAAGTACAAGCGCAACTGCTTTTGCCGCACCTGTTGTTGTCGGAATAATCGATTCCGCAGCAGCACGGGCACGGCGTAAATCTTTATGAGGCAAGTCTAAAATTTGTTGGTCGTTCGTATACGAGTGAACCGTCGTCATCATGCCGCGGACAATGCCAAATTTTTCATGAAGCACTTTGGCAAATGGCGCCAAGCAGTTTGTTGTACAAGAAGCGTTAGAAATAATGTGATGGTTTGCCGGATCGTATTTGTCTTGGTTTACGCCCATGACAATCGTAATGTCTTCATTTTTCGCCGGCGCAGAAATAATGACTTTTTTCGCTCCAGCTTCCAAATGTTTTGCCGCATCTTCCCGTTTCGTGAAGCGGCCTGTCGATTCAACGACAATGTCTACACCTAATTCATTCCAAGCTAATTGGGCAGGGTCGCGTTCCGCTTTGACAACAATTTCTTTCCCGTTAACAACGATATTATTGCCATTGACCGATACTTCTGCGTCTAATGTTCCATGAACCGAGTCATATTTCAACAGATGAGCTAATGTGCTTGCATCCGTTAAGTCGTTTACCGCTACTACTTCAACGTTTGGATTTTTTAATGCAGCACGAAAAACATTGCGACCAATACGGCCAAAACCGTTAATACCAATTTTTACAGTCATGGATAGCTCCTCCTTAAAAATTTGTGTATGATAAAGGGACATTACTCCCCTAACAACGCTTTTGCCGCGCCTTCATCGGTGATTAAAATCGAGTGCGGGGCTCGTTTCATATACGCTTGAATCGCTTTCGCCTTCGACGCCCCTCCAGCAACCGCGATGACGTGTTCGACATGCGGGAGGTCCTCAAGCTGAATGCCGACCGTTTTTACTTTATGAACAACTTCCCCTTTTTCATTAAAGTAATAGCCAAACGCTTCGGCAACCGCATGGCGCGCTTTTATTTTCTCCATATCCTCTTTTCTCGTTTTCCGGCGCTCCGCCATAGTGACAGCATCTCCGATTCCGTGTACAACCATGCGGCACGACTTAATGAGTTCTAGCATTTCTTTCACAGCCGGCTCTTCAATTAACGATTCATACGCCTCGCGGCTGAGATGGTCAGGAACATGAAGAAGGCGGTAATTCCCTAGCGCTTTTTCCGCCATTGTCGCGCAAATGGTATTGGCCTGATTTCCTACATTCTCCCCTAGACCACCTCGTGCGGGAACAAATAAAAGATTGTTTAACTTCGCGTCCGGCGTCATCATCTCGGCCACTGCCGCCATTGTGGTACCTCCTGTTACCGCCACAATGTCGCCATTTTTCAACCGTTCTTTCATACAGGTGACGCAAGCTCTTCCCATTTCTTTTTTTACCCAAGGAGAAAGGTCACTATCCCCAGCAACAACAATTACTTTTTCAATATGCAGCTTTTGTTTTAACGTTGCTTCTAACTCTCTTAACCCCAGCACTTCTCTCATGACATCCTCGAGCGCATACAGCAATTCCTTGCCTTCAGGCGTTAAGCTCGTGCCGATCGAGTCAACTGCCAACAAGTTTTGCTCTTTTAAAAACTGCACCTCGGAACGAAGCACACGCTCGCTCATTCCCAAACTGTTCGCCAGCACCCGGCGCCCGACCGGCTGCATGAGGGAAACATAGTGCAATATTTGATAGCGTTTTTGCATCACTTCCAGAAGGTCGGGCAATAATTTCTTTTGCGCTTCGATTAACGATCGCATCGATCCCTTCTCCTTAGCTATGGATATTATATGGACATTAATTGTCCCGGTGTGACTTATTATGTCCCACCATTGCCAAAAAAAATTCCTCCCGCACAATTTCATTGTAACAGGAGGAATACGATTGTTCAACTTTTTCGCGTCTCTAGTAAGCGCTTTCTTATGACATCTTTTTGAACGATGCCGAAATCTATTTCTTCCCCATCGATTTCGACTACAGGAATCATTAATTGATATTTTTCCAGCAGCTTGTCGTCTTGATAAATGTCGATTTCATTGATGTCAAAGGAGAACTCGTTTTGCAGCTCTTGCAAGACTTGTTTCGCTTTATCGCATAACGGGCAGTTCGTTTTGGAATATAAATTGATCTTCATTATTTGTCCCTTCCCTATTCGTACTGTTTTCGCTTTGCCGATGATGGAATATGCAGCTGCTCGCGGTATTTGGCGACCGTCCTTCGCGAAACGGCGATGCCGTATTGCTCCTGTAACAAGTCAGCAAGCTTCTGGTCAGAGAGAGGCTGTTTTTTGTCTTCCGCCTCTATTAACTGCTTAATCACCATTTTTACTTTTACCGAAGAAGCCGCATCCTCCTCTGCATAAGCGGAAGAAACAGAGCTGGCAAAAAAGCGGCGCAGTTCTACAGTACCAAACGGTGTTTGCACATATTTATTTTTCACCGCACGGCTGACAGTGGATTCGTGAATGCCTAGTTCCTCGGCCACTTCTCGCATCGTAAGGGGCTTTAACGCGGCAAATCCCGCTTCCAAACACGGAAGCTGTTTCTCAACAATAACGGCCATAATATTTAACAATGTTTGTTTGCGTTGCTCTAAGCTTTTGGCAAGCCATAAAAACTGCCGGTATTTATCTTTGACAAAGCCGTGGACTTGGCTGTCGCGATAATGGGTCATTTGCTGTTCATACATCCGATTCCAGACGAGTTCCGGATGCACATCGTCGTTAAAGAAAATGCGCCATTGGCCTTCCGGACCGCGTTCGACAATCATATCGGGGATGATAAAATGCGGCATCTCCTTTGTATAATGAATGCCAGGGCGCGGTTCAAGCGTGCGGATTAAATCCCATACACGCTGCAACGAAGCAATATCGACCCCAAGTTGCTTCGCCAACGTTTTCCATGACTTTTCGGCAAATAAGGAAAAATGATGTTTGATGATTTGTTCGGCGAATTCATCCCGATTTGGCAAGCGCTGCAACTGCAAATATAAACATTCTTCCAAACTGCGTGCGCCAACGCCTGCCGGCTCTAATGACTGCACAATTTCAAGCGCCTTTTCCGCTTCTTCCCTTGAAATAGCTAATCGATCAGCAATTTCCTCCAACCCGATCCGCAAATAGCCGTCTTCATCAAGGGAAGCGATGAGGTAACGCACGGCGCGTTCTTCCTGTTTTGCAAGCGAAAGTGCCGGCAGCTGGGCCATTAAATGCGCCGAAAGCGTTTCGGAATGCGTGCTCATATTTTCCAGCCATTGCTTCTTGTCTTTCTCCGATAAGCGGCGCCCGCTTCGCTTCCAGCGATGATCGCGAATTTCCAAAAAAGGATTATCGAGAGACTGTTCGTATAAAAAAGTTTGCAGTTCCACGGCAGAGTACTGCAACAGTTCAATCGCCTGCGTCAGTTCTTTTGTCAACGCCAGCTTCAGCCGTTGCTCTTGCAATAATTCCGCCCTCATCATCCATCCCCCTTTTCTTTTATTGTACACTACTGTCCCTTCTGCATGGTATAGAAATAATTTGCTAACTACATGAGCAAAGTGAAACAACACGGTTACTATTTGATTCTCACCATAGCCGAACACGTTCTATAGCATATATATATATTCAATAAAAGCAAAAAACCTGCCGCTTTTCGCAGCAGGTTTCGTTTTTATACGCCCTCGGCAGGATTCGAACCCACGCTAAGAGAACCGGAATCTCTCGTGCTATCCACTACACTACGAGGGCATCATGTTCAGTTGCATGTTCAATTATAGTAGAAACTTCTCTAATTTGCAAGAGGGAAAATGTGTTTAAAAAATAAAAAAGAGGTTATGATGAAAAGAGGGATGTTTGACATCGTTCACGAATAATTATAAGGTGAGGTTGAAGGCGTTTCGTTTGACCTTCATTGACCATTCCGGTATGATAAAAATACATATGATTAGTCAATGGCAAAGGAGGAAACTTCATGTATTTAATCCCTACCGTTATCGAACAGACAAACCGCGGAGAACGTGCGTACGACATTTATTCCCGCTTATTAAAGGACCGTATCATTTTTCTCGGCACTCCGATTGATGATCAAGTAGCAAACTCGATCGTTTCGCAGCTGTTATTTTTAGCCGCGGAAGATCCGGAAAAAGACATTTCGCTTTATATTAACAGCCCAGGCGGTTCGATTACGGCCGGCTTAGCGATTTACGATACGATGCAATTTATTAAGCCGGACGTCTCGACAATCTGCATCGGCATGGCTGCGTCTATGGGAGCATTTTTGCTCGCTGGCGGCGCCAAAGGAAAACGATTCGCTTTGCCAAACAGCGAAATCATGATCCATCAACCGCTTGGCGGCGCCCAAGGTCAAGCAACTGAAATCGAGATTGCCGCCAAACGCATCCTTTTCTTGCGCGATAAGTTAAATCGCATTCTCTCTGAAAATACGGGTCAGCCGATTGAAGTGATTGAACGCGACACCGACCGCGACAACTTTATGACGGCGCAAAAAGCGCAAGAATACGGAATCATTGACCGCGTATTAACACGTTCAGATGAAAAGTAAAGCAAAAAAGGCTGCTTCGCTATCTTGTGAAGCAGCCGCTTTTTTATTTTTCTTTTTGCACATAGCTGGCCAGCTTTTCAATCGCTTCCTTTTCGTCAGGACCGTCCGCGATCAATGTAATGACAGAACCGCTGCTAATCGCCAGGCTCATTAATCCCATAATGCTTTTGGCGTTTACTCGCTTTCCGTCTTTTTCTAGAAAAATGTCCGCAGAAAAGCGGTTCGCCTCCTGCACAAACAACGCAGCCGGGCGCGCTTGCAGTCCCGTTTTTAATTTTACTTCCACTTGTTTCTCAACCATGCTCTCCATCTCCCCTTTTATTTTTTATAATGATTTATGAAAATCCACAGGCTTTCCAGCGCGAAGCCGTTCGGCAATTTCATCGATTTTGCGCAAGCGGTGGTTAATTCCCGATTTGCTGATCTTGCCTCCGGATACTAATTCCCCTAATTCTTTTAGTGTCACATCTTGATGTTGCATGCGCAATTCGGCAATTTCCCGCAGCTTATCCGGGAGGGAGCTTAATCCGATCGTTTCGTCAATGTAGCGAATATTTTCGACTTGACGGAGCGCAGCGCCAATCGTTTTATTGAGATTAGCCGTTTCACAGTTGACAAGCCGGTTGACTGAATTTCTCATATCGCGCACAATGCGAATATCTTCAAAGCGCAACAGCGCTTGATGGGCGCCGATAATATTTAAAAATTCGGCAATTTTTTCTGCCTCTTTTAAATACGTAATAAACCCTTTTTTTCGTTCCAACGTTTTCGCATTCAGTGAAAAATGACTGTTCATTAATTCACATAATGAATTGTTATGTTCTTCATAAAGGGAAAAAATCTCTAAATGGTACGAGGACGTTTCTGGATTGTTGACCGATCCGCCGGCAAGAAACGCGCCCCGCAAATAAGAACGCTTACAGCACTTTTTTTTCACTAATTCCGGCGAAATCGCGTGAATTAGTGAAAAATCCTCCTTCAATATTTGCAAATCCTTTAACAGTTTATGCGCGCCATCAATAATGCGGACAATGTACACATTATTTTTTTTCAAACGCATTTTTTTGCGAACGAATAGTTCAACCGTGACGCTATACCCTTTCTTTAACAAAGTGTAAATTCTCCGCGCAATGGCAGCGTTTTCCGTTTGTACATCGACAATCATTTTCCGGTTGGAAAACGACAAGGAACCGTTCATGCGGAGAAGGGCGGACAATTCTGCCTTTAAGCAGCACGGCTTGACTTCTAGATTAGTCAGCTCTTTTTTTGTCTCTGACGCAAACGACATCTATCATCACCTCCATTAGTTAACATGTGCAAGAAGGAGGTGCTGTAAGAAGCGAAAGAAGCAATGACGCCACTTTTTTCGTATCATGGCGGATGACCTGATCCTCATAGCTGACGATATGATCACGGATCACTTGAATCCCTAATTCCGCAAGCCGGTCGCTGTCATCTTGCACCGGTTCCGCCAGCTCTTGTGCATAGCGCTGTTGAATGTCTTCCGGAATTTGGCCGCTATTGACAATGACCGCATCAAGAAAGAAACACCCCATATGGTCATGCAGGGCTTTTACATGGTCGCTGACCGTATAATGCAGCGTTTCCCCCGCCTGGGTCATAATGTTGCATATATACACTTTTTTCGCCTTTGCCTGACAAACTTCCTGGCCAATTTTCGGTACGAGCAAGTTCGGCAAAATGCTTGTATATAAACTTCCCGGGCCAACAACGATTAAATCGGCCTGACGAATCGCTTCAATTGTTTCCGGAAGCGGTTCAATATCTTCCGGGGTCAAAAACACTCTTTTAATTTTTTTTCCTGAATAAGGGATTTTTGACTCTCCGGAAACGACGGCACCGTCTTCCATCTCCGCATGAAGGACAACGCTTTTATTCGCTGCCGGCAACACTTGCCCGTGCACATTCAACACCTTGCTCATCTCACGGATTGCTTTGACAAAATCTCCCGTAATCGACGTCAGCGCTGCCAAAATTAAATTTCCCAATGAATGACCTGACAATCCATTTCCGTTTTGAAATCGATGTTGGAACAATTCAACGATAAGCGGTTCGACATCTGACAGCGCCGCCAATACGTTGCGCACATCCCCCGGCGGCGGAATTCGCAATTCATCGCGCAATCTCCCTGAACTGCCTCCATCATCGGCGACAGTGACAATCGCCGTAATATCAAGATCATGATGTTTCAAACCGCGCAATAATACAGGGAGTCCTGTGCCGCCTCCAATGACGACCATCTTCGGTTGCGTTTTCTCTTTCATTTATGCTTTTCCTTTCTCCTCTCCATGTCACGGTGGGACACAATCGTTTTATAATCAGCGGAAAAATGACGGGCGATATATTCAGCGATCGCCACCGAGCGGTGCTGTCCTCCCGTGCAGCCGATGGCGATGACAAGCTGGCTTTTTCCTTCCCGCTTGTAATGCGGAAGCATAAAGGTCAATAAATCGATCAGTTTTTCAAGAAATTTTTGCGTTTCTCCCCACTTTAACACATACGAAGACACTTCTTCATCCAATCCCGTTTTCGGCCGCATATGATCAATATAGTGCGGATTCGGCAAAAAGCGCACGTCAAACACTAAATCGGCGTCAATCGGAATACCGTATTTAAAACCAAACGACATGACATTGACAGTAAATGTTTGTTGCGCGTGGGAAGAAAATTGCCGCAAAATTTTTTCGCGCAGCTCCCGCGGCTTTAAATCAGATGTGTCATAGATGATTTGCGCCCGCCCCTTCAGCTCCTCGAGCAATTCACGCTCTAAGCGGATCCCTTCAAGCGGCAAGCCGTTTGGCGCGAGCGGATGCGTCCGTCTCGTTTCTTTATAGCGAGCCACAAGCGTTGAGTCTTTGGCGTCCAAAAATAAAATTTGCGGCGTCACCCATGATTGCTCGGCCAGCTCGTCTAGCGCCGTAAACAGGCTGTCGAAAAAGTCGCGGCTCCGCAAATCCATCACTAATGCTACTTTATTCATTTTATTCCCCGACTCTTTCATTAGCTCCAAAAATTTCGGAAGCAGCGTTGGCGGCAAATTATCGACACAAAAAAAACCTAAATCTTCAAAGCTTTGAATCGCAACCGTTTTCCCAGCGCCGGACATTCCGGTAATAATCACCATTTGAATTTGGTTATTCACCGAGCCGTTGTCCATCCTTTCCCCCTCCTCTCCGTCAACTAGGATCTAACCGATAGGAAAGCAGTTCGAAGTCTTCCGTATATATAAACGTCCCGTACATCACGCCCGATCCCTTTAAAGCATATTCTAAAATATGATAATCCCCCGGCGCCATCGGCAATTCATGGATGGTTTCCACCGGGTGCCACTCTAGCTTGCCTTCTTCGCAATACGGAACGTTTTCCCCATCGAATTGTTCAGCAAAAAACGTAAACATCATCCATTCGGAGACGATTTGTTCCCCGGCTTTCATCACAACCGTAAAAACCCCTTTAAGCTTTGGGTTTTTTAAGTAAATCCCCGTTTCTTCGCGATACTCGCGAATGCATGCTTCACGGATGGATTCTCCTTGTTCCATCTTTCCGCCCGGGGCTACCCACCATCCCCGCTTCGGCTTTTGCAACAACAGCACCTTTCCGTCTTTTAGCAAAATACAGTTCGTTACGCGCTGCAACACGCTCACCTCAACATTGCTTCATCAAAAAGCACTTTGATTTCTATGTATTATTTATTATATTATACTATTTCTCCCAATCCGCTACAATGAAGAAAGCATGGGAAAAAGGACAGGGCAGTCGCAAACAAAGGGGGAATGGCAAAGCGTACGCACGATGCGATAAAAGGCTTCCCTTTGGACAAGGCGAAAAAACAGAGGAAATGGCTGCAAAAAAAGAAGCACGGGAAAGGGTACCCGTGCTAATAAAAAAGATCTATATAAAAGGGGGTCAATTCAACTATCTTTAGCATACAAAAAAAATGTTTCATACGTGTTACAGACGGATTAAACATCTATTACGATTTGATTACTTTATGTTTAATTTTTCCTTTAGCTCTTCCACGTAATGTTGCGCGCTTTGCGCCGCAATGCTTCCGTCGCCGGTTGCTGTCACGATTTGCCGCAACGATTTTTCGCGGACATCGCCAGCGGCAAAAATGCCTGGCACTTTTGTTTCCATCCGTTCATTCGTCACAATATATCCGTTTTCGTTCGTAATGCCAAGGTTTGCGAATGGTTTCGATAACGGAAGCATGCCGATGTAAATAAATACCCCGTCGCACGGAAACTCGCGCTCTTCTCCCGTTTGTGTATGAACGAGCGTCACGCTGCCGACCTTACCGTCTTTCTCATTAATTTGTTTCACGGTATGATTCCAGATGAAATCAATTTTCTCGTTCGCAAACGCGCGGTCTTGCAATATTTTTTGTGCGCGCAGCTGATCGCGGCGGTGAACGATCGTCACTTTATTGGCAAAGCGGGTTAAATATACCCCTTCTTCGACCGCAGAATCGCCGCCGCCGACGACAACGAGGTCTTTTCCTTTAAAGAACGCCCCGTCACAGACGGCGCAATACGAAACACCGCGGCCGCCAAGTTCCGCTTCACCAGGCACGCCAAGCTTCTTATATTCCGCTCCGGTCGCAATGATGACGGCACGCGCTTTATATTGCTTATCGCCAACGACGACCGTTTTATATTCTTCGCCATCGATAATTTCTTTCACATCTCCATACGCATATTCGGCGCCAAACTTTTTGGCATGCTCAAACATTTTTGTCGCCAGTTCCGGACCTAAAATATTTTCAAAGCCTGGATAGTTCTCGACATCTTCTGTATTGACCATTTGTCCGCCCGGAACACCGCGTTCAATCATCAGCGTTGACAAATTGGCGCGAGATGTATAGACAGCGGCAGTCATCCCTGCTGGTCCGGCCCCCGCGATAATGACGTCGTAAATTTTTTCTTCTGACACGTCGTTCCACTCCTTCATTGATTAATCTTCCCAACATTATCGTATAGAAGTTCTTGATTAGCGTCTATTGATTTGCTCAAGACAATAAGCTTCTCACTCTTTTTACATATTTTTGCACGGTTGACGGCGAAACATGATATTTTGCAGCTACCGATTTTTGCGTGACGCTCATTCCTTGCTGCTTACGCCATACATATTCCATGGCGGCCGCCCAAGCCGCATGGTTCGCAAACGGCTCATTGTCTCTAATGGCGTTAATGGCTACCGAAAACCATGAAATATACAACGTTTCCTCCATTTCATCATTGTTCGCTATCAGCGTTTTCATAATCCAATCGATATTGGCGACATAAGAAGGCAACGTTTCTCCCATACGAAATAGAAAATAATCAATAAATGGGCGAAGGAGCGGATGGGCAGGCAAATAGCGGCGAAGCGCTAACGAAACCGCAATATCACTTTTATACCGCGATTGACTAAACAAATACAGCCCATATAACATTTCCGCATTGTTTTTGCGATAAAACCAGCGGATAATGCGTTGAAGCTCTTCATCAAGCGACAGAGCGGAGAGCGCCCACGGTTCCTCCCCTTGCTTATCCGGATTTAAGGTGACGACTTTTTCCCAAATGTGTTTCGCAAACGGCTCATGCCCTGTATAATAAGCGGCATGCGCAAGCCAATAATAAAAGGCTTCATCGCCATCATAACCGATTTTATATAAATGGTATAGCCAGCGAAACGCAAGGTCAAAACGACCGACAAGGGCAAATGTCGCTCCAAGCTTATAGCGGTGTTCGATAAAAAATGGATATACACATGACAACGTTTCACAAAGGTCATTGACTTGTCGTCCATCACGCAAATAATAATAGAAAACAAGTTGATTACAAAGCGCATGCAAGTTGCCCGGATTGCGTTCAAGTACTTGTGTGATAATTTCCTGGGCTTTTTGCACATTTCCGCTGTAAAAATAGGCGAGCGCTAAGTTGTTATAAGCGGACCAAAATTCAGGGTAATTGTCGACAATCGTTTCCAACAAAACGATCGCTTCGTCAAATTCTTCTTTTTCCAATAAATAGCGGGCCCGTTCCTGCAAGGCAATTAAATTTTCATGCTCATCCGCCTCTTCTTCGCGGTCCATTTTTAACAATTCCAATAAATCGGCCAAATCTTCAGCAAAATTACCGTTTGGTTCGTGCTTTAAATACAGCTCTGCATACTTTATCGCTTCGCGGAATAGACCGAGATAGGCAAAGTTATTCGCTAAAAAATAAAAACATTCATACATCGTTTCATCCAATTCATGGATAATTTTAAACAGCCATTGATTGGAGAACTGATACTCCCCAAGCTCCGCCAACACCAAGGCAAGCTGCAAGGCAAAGGAAGAATCGTTTCCATCGTATTGGACGGCGCGTTCGAAATATTTTTTCGCTTTATATAAATCACCGAGCTGATACGCTTTCATTCCTTTTTTAAAAAAGTATTCTCCGCTTTGGATAAATGGTACAATCGTTGCTTTTCGCTGCGTTCGCTTTAGTTGTTTTCCCATTGAACCCTCCATCTTTTGTTGAATTCACCAAAAAAGTATACCATATTCTTCAGGAAAACGAACAAAAAATAAGCGGGCAGCGCAAAAAAAGCCAGCCCGTTATCACTTTTTCGAGTCATGTCGCTCTGCCAGCACCTCTAACACCGCATCAAGCGGCAGCTTTTGCTCGCGAAGCAGCACAAGCAAATGATACAATAAATCGGCCACTTCCCATTTCAGTTCGTCATGGCTGCGGTTTTTCGCGGCGATAATCACTTCCGCCGCTTCTTCTCCGACTTTCTTTAAAATTTTATCGATGCCTTTTTCCAATAAATATGTCGTATACGCGCCTTCTGGGCGTTCCGCATCCCGCTTGGCGATGATTTCCTCCAGCTTGTTAATAATCGCAAAGCGGTGTGGCGATACTTCACGGGCTTCTCCATCAATGGAATGGGAAAAACAGGAGTAGCTTCCCGTATGGCAAGCCGGGCCGGCCGGCTCGACAAGCACCAAAAGCGCATCGCTGTCACAGTCGTAGCGCATATCGACGATGCGCTGCGTATGGCCGGAAGTAGCACCTTTATGCCAAAGCTCCTGGCGCGAGCGGCTGTAAAACCAGGTTTCCCCCGTTTCTAGCGATTTTTGTAACGACTCTTTATTCATATAAGCCAGCATCAATACTTCTTTGCTTTGCGCATCTTGGACAATCGCGGGAACAAGCCCTTTTTCGTCAAAGCGGATATTTGCGAGGTTCATCGTACATTTACCCCTCTTTCTTTTAAATACGCTTTTACTTCTTTCACCGATGTTTCTTTATAGTGGAAAATCGAAGCCGCTAACGCCGCATCTGCTTTTCCTTTTTCAAACACTTCAAGGAAATGCTCCGCCTTCCCGGCCCCGCCGGAAGCAATGACTGGAACAGACACCGCTTCGCTCACTTTCCTCGTCAATTCGATATCAAATCCATTTTTTTCACCATCACAATCCATGCTTGTCAATAAAATCTCCCCGGCGCCGCGGCGGACCGCTTCTTTTGCCCATTCGACGACTTCAAAATCGGTCGCGTTGCGCCCGCCATGCGTATACACGCGCCACGAACCGATCGCTTCATCATATTTCGCATCAATCGCCACGACGATGCATTGCGAGCCAAAAAAGTCTGCCCCTTCTGTAATCAGCTGCGGGTTGCGGACGGCGGCCGTATTGAGTGACACTTTATCAGCACCGGCGCGCAAGATCGTTTTCATATCCTCTAACGAATTAATGCCGCCGCCAACCGTA
Organism: Parageobacillus sp. NEAU-HV-2; assembly: GCF_059115485.1. NCBI lineage: Bacteria > Bacillati > Bacillota > Bacilli > Caryophanales > Anoxybacillaceae > Parageobacillus > Parageobacillus sp. NEAU-HV-2. Next base: position 105,377 of record NZ_JBXUJJ010000005.1, on the reverse strand, counting down.
AACGGAATCGCCAATTGTGCAGCGACTTTCTCGACGACTTCGACCATCGTTTTCCGCCCTTCGTGCGAGGCGGAAATATCTAAAAAGACAAGCTCGTCCGCTCCTTGTTCATCATAAAACTTCGCCAGTTCGACCGGATCACCGGCATCGCGAAGCTGAACGAACTGCACTCCTTTCACGACGCGGCCTTCTTTCACATCTAAACATGGAATAATCCGTTTCGTAATCATTCGTCTTTCACCGCCTCAAGCGCCTCTGCGACAGTAAATTGCTTCGTATAGAGCGCCTTGCCGACAATCGCGCCAATTACGCCGTCATCAGCATATTTTTGGAGCGACACCAAATCCTTCAGCGAGCTGACGCCACCAGAAGCAATGACCTGTTTTCCGGTTGCCCGCGCCATTTCAACAACTGCCGCGACATTTGGGCCTGACAGCGTTCCATCAGTGGCGATGTCGGTAAAAATAAACGTTTGCGCCCCGGCTGCGGCGAGCTCTTTCCCAAGGTCTGTTGCTTTGACATTGGAAGTGTGAAGCCATCCTTCCGTCGCAACAAACCCGTCTCTCGCATCAATGCCGATGGCAATGTGCTCGCCGTATTTTTTCAACATTTCTTTGACAAACGGCGGATCAGCAATGGCTGCGCTCCCTAAAATAACGCGAGCCACACCGTTTTCTAAATAATATACAATATCGTCTTCCGTGCGGATGCCGCCGCCAATTTGCAGTTTCACCGGCAGCTGTTTCGCCACTTCGACGACGAACCGGTCGTTGACGCGTTTCCCTTCTTTGGCGCCGTCAAGATCGACCATATGAATCCATTCGGCGCCTTGCTCGGCGAATAACGCCGCCATCTCGACTGGCGAATCGCCGTATACCGTCTCTTTCCCATAATCGCCTTGCAAAAGGCGGACGCATTTGCCGCCGCGCATATCAATCGCTGGATAAATCGTAAACACCGCCATCATCCGTTCCCCTTTCCTTCTACGATCGCCACATAGTTTTGCAATATCTTCATTCCTACCTCGCCGCTTTTTTCCGGATGAAACTGGGTGCCGAATACGTTTTCTTTGCCGACTACAGCCGGCACTTCGACATTATATGTGCTGCTTGCCAGCACTACCTTTGTATCGTCTGTCACGACATAGTAGGAATGAACAAAATAGACATGCCCTTCTTCTATATTGTCAAGCAACGGTGAAGGATGATGAAACTTTAGCCGGTTCCAGCCCATATGCGGCACTTTATAGCGTTCGCCGCTTGCTGCCGCCTCAGGGATGCGGACAACGCGGCCGCTAAGCAGTCCCAATCCTTTCGTTAATCCGTTTTCTTCGCTCTCTTCAAATAACAGCTGCATGCCAAGGCAAATGCCAAGCAGCGGGGTGCCGCTCTCCGCAGCGGTGCGGATGAATTCAGCCAAACCGGTTTCCCGCAAAATATGCATCGCGTCTTTAAACGAACCGACACCTGGCAAAATGAGCCCCCGCACCTGTTGTAATTCATCTGAATGACCAGAAATCATATACGGATAACCAAGACGCTCCAGCGCTTTGCTGACGCTGTATAAGTTTCCCATTCCGTAGTCAATAATGCCAATCATCATTACAACATTCCTTTCGTTGATGGAACGCCTTTGACGCGCGGATCGATCATCGTCGCTTCATCAAGCGCGCGCCCTAGCGCTTTAAACACCGCTTCAATCATATGATGCGTGTTGCGGCCGTAGTGGACGATGACATGCAAATTCATGCGCGCTTCAAGCGCCAATTTCCATAAAAATTCATGCACAAGCTCGACATCAAACGTTCCGACTTTTTCGCTTGGAAACTGTCCGCGAAACTCAAAATGCGGACGGTTGCTTAAATCGACGACGACTTGGGCAAGCGCCTCATCCATCGGTACAAACGCGTTTCCGTAACGTTTGATCCCTTTTTTATCGCCAAGCGCCTCGCGCAGCGCCTGCCCGAGGCAAATCCCAATATCTTCAGTCGTATGATGGTCATCCACTTCGGTATCACCTTTGGCGGTGACCGTTAAATTAAATTGGCCATGCTTTGTAAACAAATCGAGCATATGCGTTAAAAACGGCACGCCCGTATGAAGCTCCGCTTTTCCTTCCCCGTCAATGACAAACTCCAGCTGAATATCCGTTTCCTTTGTCGTTCTCGAAATCGATGCATGCCTTACCATAACCTATGTCCCCCTTATTTTTTAAAACGTTCTTCAACGGCGCGCGCATGTGCTTCAAGCCCTTCAAGTCTAGCAAACGCCGCGATTTTTTCCGCGTTTTGCTTTAGCGTCGGTTCGCTATAAAAAATGATGCTCGATTTTTTCACAAATTCATCCACGCTTAATCCGCTCGAAAACCGGGCTGTACCATTCGTCGGCAGCACGTGGTTCGGACCGGCGAAGTAATCGCCAACCGGCTCCGAGCTGAAGCGCCCTAAAAAAATCGCTCCCGCATGGCGAATTTGGCCAAGGAGTTGCATCGGTTCGGCTGTCATCACTTCCAAATGCTCCGGTGCTAATTCATTCACAACTTCCACCGCTTCCGCAATCGTTTCTGTGACGTAAATGGCTCCGTAGTTCTCAAGCGATGCAGAGGCAATCGCTTTGCGCGGCAGCGTCTCAAGCTGTTTTTCGACCTCGCGTGCGACTGCAAGCGCCAATTTCATCGATGGAGTGACGAGAATCGCGGAAGCGCGCTCATCATGCTCGGCTTGCGACAACAAATCAGCGGCAATTTCGTTCGCCTTTGCCGTTTCATCCGCCAACACGACGATTTCGCTCGGTCCGGCAATCATATCAATCGCGACTTGCCCGAACACTTCGCGTTTCGCGAGCGCCACATAAATGTTTCCTGGCCCGAAAATTTTATCGACCGGACGAATCGTCTCCGTTCCGTACGCAAGCGCGGCAATCGCCTGCGCACCGCCGACTTTATATATTTCTTTCACTCCTAATTCGTTCGCCGCCACTAACACGCCGGCCGGAAGCGTTCCGTCTTTATTTGGCGGAGATGTGATCACAATTCGTTTGACCCCTGCCACTTGGGCAGGAATGACGTTCATGAGCACCGATGACGGGTAGGCGGCTGTTCCTCCTGGAACATACAGTCCAACCGCATCAAGCGGCGTTATTTTCTGACCGAGCATCGTGCCGTCTTCTTTTGTGGTGATCCATGACTCCCGCCTTTGCCGCTCATGATAATCGCGAATGTTTTCCGCCGCTTCTTGGATGATGTGAAGCACTTCTGCGCTTACGTTCTGATACGCTCTTTCTATTTCTTCGTTTGTCACGCACAGCGAATCAAGGCGGACGCCATCGAATTTTTCCGTATAACTTTTTAGCGCTTCATCACCGCGAGCGCGCACATCGGCAATAATCTCCAGAACCGCACGGCGCTGTTCTTCCGTTCCCGATTCAATCGTACGACGCAATGATACACGGTTTGTCACTCGTTCGATTTTCACGTTTGCTCTCTCCTTCATTGCGGAATGACTTCGGATAAACGATGAACTAGTTCATCAACCGCTTCGTCTTTCATGCGGTAGCTGACCGGATTGACGATTAATCGCGATGTGACATCAGCGATTTTCTCCAATTCCACCAGCCCGTTTTCTTTCAGCGTCCGTCCGGTTGAGACTATATCGACGATGCGGTCGGCAAGCCCAATGAGCGGAGCAAGCTCAATGGAGCCATTCAACCGAATAATTTCGACTTGCTCGCCTTGTTCGCGAAAATAGCTGGAGGCGATATTTGGGTATTTCGTCGCTACGCGCGGCGCGATTTGATTCATGCGCACACCCGGCAGCCCAGCCACCGCTAAATGGCATTTGCTAATCTTTAAATCTAGCAGCTCATATACGTCACGTTCTTCTTCCATCATGACATCTTTGCCGGCAATGCCTAAATCGGCCACCCCATGTTCCACATAGGTGACGACGTCCATCGGCTTGGCGAGAATAAAGCGCATGTTTTCTTCCGGCACTTCAATCATTAGTTTTCTTGATTCGGCAAATTCCGGAGGAAGCGTATAACCTGCTTTCCGGAGCAGTTCGAGCGCTTCGTCGAAAATCCTCCCTTTCGGCATCGCAATCGTCAGCATTGTTTATCACTCCTCATGAGTGTTGATTATCCATTATGAATGAAAACAAAGAATGAACCCGGCTTTTCTGCCGGAGTCGGCAAGCTAATGCTTGCCGACTGGGCATGCGTCGCATGCCCATCCCCAACGGCGAACGCCTTGCGGACAAACTTGATTTGTCCGCTAGCGTTCCCGTTCGGGATTACGGCAGAAAAGCGATGTATAAACAAACGGTAATTTTTTGTGAATCAACGCACCTGATCATTCCTTTTCCTTGCTGCCGAGCAAATAAGTAATCGGCTTATATCGTTTGCTGTAGGCATCAATATCACGGATCCCAGAAATATGCTGAAGCACCACGCGCTTTCCTTCCCGCCGCTTTGTTCTTGCAAGCTCAATCGCTTCGGCGAACCGCTCTTGGCTAAACACGATGCACTCGATCGCTGCCTCCTCTTCCGATTCCCCGAGCGCCTCGATTAATCGGTCGACGCGAATGCCAAACCCGGTCGCTGGGGCTTTCCGAGAAAATTTCTCCAACAGCTCGTCATAACGGCCTCCATTTCCAATTGGGAAGCCAACGTGTTCAGCATATACTTCAAATAAAATGCCCGTATAATAACTCATATGGCTAACAAGCGTCATATCGATTTTCACTACATCATCAACGCCATATAGTTGAAGCGCGTTCGAAAGTTCGCAAAGCTCGTCGACCGCTCGCTTTCCTTCCTCGCTATGAACAAGCTCCTTGGCTTCTTCCATCGTCATGTCGTTGCCGTGTAAATGCAATAATTGAAGCAGGCGCTTTTGGTCGATGGAAGAAAGCGGCAGAGACTTCACATGCTCCCGATAGCCAACGTAATTTTTCTCGTATAAAAAGCGGCGCAATACGCTGGCACGTTCTTCATTCCCTACAATTTCTAAAAACAAAGCGTTGACGTAGCCGATATGACCGATCGTCACTGTGAAATGCTGCAGCCCGGCTTGCTTAAGCGCCGCAATCATGACACTAATCACTTCCGCATCCGCTGCGACCGTGCCGTCCCCGATACATTCAACACCGATTTGTTCAAACTCTGCCGGGCGCCCGCCTTCGCGCTGCTGGGCACGGAACACGTTGGCGTTATACGCAAGGCGGAGCGGATTGCCTTCCTTGTAAAGACGGGAAGCAGCGAGCCTTGCGATCGGAGCAGTCATATCGGGACGAAGGACAAGGGTATGGCCTTGCTGGTCAAGCAGTTTAAACAGCTGATGGTCGTCAATCGCCGATACGGCGCCGACCGTCTCGTAATATTCCAATGTCGGCGTTTCGATCAATTCATATCCCCATGTTTCAATTTCACGAATCATCGCCTGGCGAACACGTTTTTTTATTTCATATAAAAACGGCAATGTATCACGCATGCCTAACGGTTTTTCGAACATAAACAACTTTTTGGTCATGTTCACACGTCCTTTATGATAAATACTTTAGTTTGCTAATATGGTAGAGAAGTGAAGTTATTAGTAGTTTACTCCTCATTGGCCGTGACGTCAACCATAAACTTTATATCGACTGATTCAAAATGTTGGAGGAGAATTTTTGAAGGAAATGTTATTTACAGATTTAGTCAAGCGTTTTCCCTCACTAGTACACGCTAAATCACGCTCTGCGAAGCATTTCCGCAATAACCGAAACAATTCCCCTTCCCATTCTTTTAGGCTTAGCGACAGGCGGAGAATGGGGTTATCTTTTTGCATAGGCATTCGTTTTTTGGTCCAAATTGCTATCTTACAAGAAGAGAACTCTTTTTATGTAATTCTCTTTTTCTTTACCCATCTCCTTCGATAAAGAATAAAGCCGATTTTCTCTAACAAACATTTTACTTATACGAACAAAATTAAAACCCTACAGTATACGCGAATCCCCTATCCGGACTATCATCAGGCTGTTTGTTCGCATACGTATAGCCATTCTGCGTAAGAATGTCATTCCGCATCTCCTGGGTCTGGATCAAAGGAAAGGAACACGCCATGCGTTGGGTGGTAGTACCGGGCGATCAGATAATACAGACCTGTTTCGTTGTTATATTGGTACCCCGCATATCGGTATGAGTTTTCATCTGCTAAGGCGCCGGATTGGGAAAGAATGTCCCCCCACGCATCGTATTGGTAACGGGCCACGATGTTTCCTTGCGCATCCGTTAAGGCGATGACATCGCCATGGGCGTTATAGTGATAAAAATACATGGAAGTACTTTTTTGTGATGAGAAACTATATAAGTTGCAATTTTGTTTTACATGGCATTGTTCGCTCTTCTTGTCACCGTGCCAGCTTGTCAGGTGATAAAGACGGGACATGGAGATCGGAAATTCTTTATTACAACCTATATACCTAAATTTTTTCTTTGTTTTCTATTCATTTTTTTCACATAAAAATAAAAAGACTATCTCATAAATCATGAGATAGCCCATATTACAGCTGTTTTTTTAAACATAATTTCCATGTTCGTCTATTCCTATTGGATAATATGGCATTTTTTCAATAATTCTAAATAGCTCCTCATGTTCACCTGACAACCAATCAACACAAAAATCTTTTGGATTTACATAGTATTCATTTTCCTCATTATCGTTTAACTTGTCACACTCAAACCAATATTTCCTAAATACGGCAATTACTCTTCCGCTAATACTTAATTCGTATTCATATCTCTCTTTGTCAAGATTCGGATCTAAAAATTCCTTTTCTTCTTCAATTGCCTCTTTTAATTCTTTTACATATTTTTGAAAAAGTATTTCATAGTCGTTCATTATCATGGCCTCCATTCATCAGGATAATATCTTTCCTGTTTACTACGATTGTTTTCTGCAACTAAAAATTTAAGCGAAATGCAATGAAAAAGTTTAGCACCCTATGTTCCATAAAAGTAAATATAATCCATATACCAATATAAATTATCTTACCCTATAAGGCTTGACATGGATCCTCTGCGTGCATGGATTATTTTGCGAAGGCCGCAGCACAAAAGGAGTTCGCAGAGGCAACCAGCCTACCATGCACGCCACTCCATGTAAAGCCGTGTCTCTGAAATTATATTTTGTGAGAAAACTGACCTGTTTTGTTTCCAATTTAGTGCTTAATTTTTATCTTGCATTTTGCTAAAGTTTTATTTTGCATTAAACAATTCGGCACTACGCTCCCAAACCAAAATAGCCATAGAGGAGATCTCCCCTATGGCTAAATCTTATTCATCTATACCTAAATATTGTTTCGCATTAATTGTTGTTTGGTATAAGAGAACGGGTTTCTTCTTTAATAGTTCTTTAAGACCTTCGAGTTCTAATGATGGATTTATTATTTCTGAAATGTTCGCTTCTAATGATGAAACAATAACACTACTTTCATTTATTCTATCAAGGTCAAGACAGTCAACTTCCTTACCTTCAACTTTGAAATAGAACCTACATCTAATATCACCGTCAACATCTCGTGGAAGCTCTAGCCCTTTTATGATTTATGCATTTGTCGTCCTAATTTTAAATTTGACTTTGTATATCGTTTAGCAGCTTTCTTAACGGTTCGTTTTACTGCTTTTTTTATTAAGGATTTGGCTACTTTTTTAGCAACAATCCTTCCACCAACGGAGACCAAGATAATTATATAAGGATTCTCTCCATCTGGGTCGGTTAACATCACCGAATTGTTGTTCGCATACGTATATCCGTTCTGCGTAAGGATATCGTCCGCATCTCCTGGGTCTGGATCCAAGGAAAGGAACACGCCATGCGCTGGATGATAGTATCGGGCAATTAAGTAATAGAGAGCCACTTCTTAAATGGTTAATTCCCTGCTACAGCTTTTTACTCCATCTGAAGAGAAGGAGAGCAAATATTTTATGGAGTTTCCTTTCTTGATAACACTCATTGCTGAACTAGATTTAGGCTTATCTTATAATGTCCTATTCCCAATCCCTAATGCTTCTTTCCCCTTTAATCTTCCGTTCTTTCAATTGTTTTTCCCCGTTCTTATATATCAAAAACCCCCTTCATTTGGTCACTGCGATTATAAAACACAACTATCGAGTGTCCAATTTCATCAGGGGGTTAGTAAGGATATAACTATGAGCAGTATTTAAAAATATCTAAATGGTGCCGCAGTTGGTCAAGCATATACGGTAATGTAGAAATGTGTATATGCAGACTGCTACTAAAAAAATCCTCGCTGTGTAAATCCTTAAACTGAACCTGAACAATTCCTCCTCCACTATTGTGGATTTGCACTACAACATTTAGTTCCTTAGATTCTGAATGAAAAACTGCTTTACCTTCTTGTTCTCTGTATATTTTCTTTAAACTTTCATAGAAATGAAAGATATCATGATTGTCAAAATGAAAGTGAACCGTTTCAGCTATAAAGCCACTACCTTTTAGCTTCACTTTTCCTGTAAAGTAGCATCCACCAAAAAACGGATCCCCTTCATTTTCAAAGTCCGTGATAATTAGCTCTAGGCTTCGATCTGCGTCTTCCTCACATACAAATACTTTCATGCTTTGCATCCTTTCTACCAGTTATATTGGTTACTTATATGGCTCATAGTGGAAATGACGTACCCGTTTGGTTCTCTTATTATATACAACTGTTAACTGATATTTTTTATACTTGTAATTTCTGGGATCGCCTATGGAATGTCTTGCTTTTTCTAACTTATGCATGGTTATAGTATATTTATTATAGCCTTTAGCCCCATCTCTGGATTTCTTACCATAGACAATTGCTCTTGCTAAAATCTGTCTCGGAACATAGCGGTCCGAATTTTGCATATGTTTAAACGCCGTGCTATCAAATATCATTTTTTTAGCAATTGACTTCACTTTATAAGCTCGATATAGTGCCTTACCTGCTTTGAATCCAACTCCCCCGATAAGCCCTACACCTACAGTAATTGCCGCAGCCTTCCATCCACCTTTTTTAAATGCCTTATATCCATCATAAACCGCAAACCCTGCATTGATGGCCAGCCAGACCCAATGCCCATCCGGATCCACCAACATCACCAGATTGTTGTTCGCATACGCATACCCATTCTGCGTGAGAATATCACCCGCATCCCCTGAGTCTGGATCCAAGGAAAGGAACACACCGTGCCCTAGACAATAAGAAAGCTGCTTAACGGAACCCCATAGGATAAAAAAACAGAAGGACGAATTTGCGTCCTTCTGAAGAAAAATTTTAAACTGTCAATCTGGTGAAAAATGATTCAACTTTGATAATATTTTAGAGCTATTCATTATGCCTCTCTTAATTTTACAGAGGTATAACGCTTTGAATTTTTCTCGTAAAGCGCTATTTCATCATCACTTATCCACATTAAATGACCTAAAAACCTATCGTAAATAAGTTCATCGGGTTCAGTTGACACTATTTTTTTTTCAAGTAATACTTTATCTTTTCTATCTTTAATCACCATCTTTATTGTAAAATCATACAGATCGTGATTACAATGTACCTCAGCTTTGTATTTTTTATTTGGACTTAATTTAGGCTTGTTCCAAATAAACTCATTAATATAGTTTAACTCCTTTACTCTCTCATAAGCTTCTTGAAAAGGATTAGGATCCCAATTTTTTTCTCTAATAACAAAATCGAGGCTATTTTTCAACAGTTCTAGGATCTCTATTTTTTTTTTGTTATCTGGATACTCTAGAAATTCTTGAATATTATATGGCACTAAGACTTGACAAAAACCATCAAAACATCCTAATAGTTTCATCTCGGAGTAATTACCACAATGGAAATTTAACTGCCTACAATCAGCGGTTTTATATTTTTTATCAAAGACCCGTTCATACAATTTGGTAATACATCTAGTTTGAAAAGAAAAACTTTTTTTAACGTCGGATATCCCTTCTTCTCCTAATAATAGAAATGTTTTCAGTAACATAGCTTACCCCTTTCTTTATGTTATCACGGTCTGACATGAAGATACATATTACCCCCAGCTTTTCTCACTGCATAAGCTCTTCCTCTCTCCCACTTTAGAGCTTTCTCTCTTCCATAAATATTTCTCTTAACAATCCGAGCATAGTATCTTTGATACCCCGCTTTTTTATTCCACTTATTGACCTGACGGTTAGCCCTAGGTGATGTACCGTTTTTGTTTAGCTTAGCACCACTAATACCTACTTTAACTATACGTTTTTTACCGTTAACTATTTCATAAATTTCATACCCATGATGAATCCTCTTTGAGAATCGACTATTACCATGCACAGCTTTAATAATTTTACTAGCAGCTTTGAACTTGCCACCAAAACCAACAAAATTGATAGCCGCCGCAGCCGCGACACCTTTCCATCCCTTTCCCGACTTGTATGCCTTATACGCATCATAAGCTGCAAACCCTGCATTGATGGCCAACCATACCCAATGCCCATCCGGATCCGCCAACATCACCGGATTGTTGTTCGCGTACGTATAGCCGTTTTGTGTGAGGATATCGTCCGCATCCCCTGGGTCCGGATCCAAAGAAAGGAACACGCCATGCGTTGGATGATAGTACCGGGCAATCAGATAGTAGAGCCCCGTTTCGTTGTCATATTGATATCCCGCATAGCGGTATGGATTTTCATCCGCCACAGCGCCCGATTTTGACAGAAGGTTGCCCCACGCATCGTATTGGTAACGGGCCACGATGTTTCCTTGCGCATCCGTTAGGGCAATGACATCGCCATGGGCGTTATAGTGATAAAAGTACGTCGCATTGCCTTTTTTCATGGCAAGGAGTTGCCCGTTTTCTCCGTATATATATGATCTTACCACATTTCCACTTGCGTCCGTTTCATACAGGACGTTTAAGCTGTCGCCTTAGTAATGGTAATTCGTAATGACGCCATTCACATTCTTTTGGATGCGCCCGCTGTCTTCACTGTACAATAAAAAGGTTATCCCTTAAATCACGGGATAACCTTAAAAAGGCTAAATACATTTTTGATTTTGTTTCTCGTAGTAAGAATTAATAAGCATTTCCACTATATTATTACTACCAATCAGACCAATTGGATTTTTTATTTTTTCCCCTTCCTCTTTAGAAATAGGCTCTAATTCTGCTATTGGTGTATTCGCATCCCCTCGACTCACAAAATATTCCTTGCCATTGTAAAACACAAAATCAGGTAACTCATATTCTTCAGGGTTGAATTTCCCTTTAGACAATTTCCTAATAATTTTCCATTCTTTATTAACGATTCCATATATTCCACTGTTAATAGTATATAGAACAGAAAGTTTTTCAAATTGATTACTAAAGTTTTTTATATCTAATATTTCATTAGTGAAGATATCGAAATATTGTATATAGATGTCATCCTTTAATCCTTTTCCTTTTACTACTAAACCATAAGCATATTTTTCAATTTCTTTAAGCGGGATTGCGAATACAATACCTGGTTCAATATTAGGCGTCTTTCTTTTCTTTTTCAATTTAAAATTTACATCGACGATTTCCATTTCCCCTAATTGTTCATTAATATTTGAATCAAGTTGTAAAGCCTTCAAAATTAATGCTTCCAATTCAGCTACCGTTGGCATTCTTTCTAAATCTTCTTGATAAATTTTTTTGATTTCTAAGAGCGTATCACTTAACAAATCGATTGCATCATCACTTAAAACAACTGTTTCCTTGTTCTTTATGCTTTCCCAAAATGACATTGTATCACCAACCATACCATCTTATTACTACTTTTTCTTGAGTCAATAGCTTATCTAAATTGTTATAAAAAAGACGACACTGCTATAAAGCAAGCAGGTCGCCTAGATTGGTTCTATCGTACTGTTTGCTTTTGCTTTATTTTTTCAAACCAATTTTCTGCAACATCCAAATATGGTAAAACATTCTTAGCTATTCGAATAAATTCTGTTTCCTCTAAATTTTGGTTTTCGTTATCGAATTTAAACCAATCTTTATCTCCATTTTTATTATTCATTATTCTAAAACGATTGTTTAAGTGAAAAGCATTCATCTTTTGAAATGGTCGAACTATACCATCAACTATCACGTTTCCTTCCTCATTAACCCTTGCTACTCCAACTTCTATTATAAATCCTCCTCCCCATTTATCAAATTGAAACGATAGCAAATAACCTAACTGACCTTCTTGCTTCCTAAAATGAGGAAAAGCCCCTTTAAATCCCCTGTTTCTTAATTCTGGGACAACTATTTTTTTTAAAGCACTAACCATTTTATCCTTATTAGATAACATAAAGATCCCTCCTTTACTCTTTAAAAGCTTTCACGATGTATACTATATGATATACCATGTTTCTTTAAAAGTTTTCTAAGATTTCTACTTGGTCCTACTTTACCTGTTCTTGAGCTTACGTAGAAGTTCCAGTGCACCCTTTTTACTTTTCCATGTTTTAATAACCATGCATCCTTTGCAATCTGTGCTCTCGTGAAAGCAGAAGCTGAAACCCTTCCCACTTTCACTTCATGTAATGTACCATTTTTTACAATATCAGCTCGTCTTGTTGTTTTTCCAACACTAAATATTCTTTGAAGATGGGCTGGTTTAGCCCCTAATCTTCTAGCAAGATATGTCTCAGCAGCAAATCCAGCTTCTCTAGCTGCTTTTAATCTTCCTCCACCGACAAAACCGATAGCCGCCGCAGCTGCGACACCTGTCCATCCTTTTCCCGACTTGTACGCCTTATACGCATCATACGCCGCAAATCCCGCGTTGATAGCCAGCCATACCCAATGCCCATCCGGATCCACCAACATCACCGGATTGTTATTTGCGTACGTGTATCCATTCTGCGTCAGGATATCGTCCGCATCCCCCGGGTCTGGATCCAAGGATAGGAACACACCTTGTTCTGGGCGGTAGTACCGGGCAATCAGGTAATAAAGACCCGTTTCTTTGTCATATTGGTATCCCGCATATCGGTATGGGTTTTCCTCCGCCAAGGCACCGGATTGAGAGAGAATATTCCCCCATGCATCATATTGATAACGGGCAACGATGTTTCCTTGTTCATCCGTCAGGGCGATGACATCGCCATGGGCGTTATAGTGGTAAAAATACGTTGCTGTGCCTTTCTTCATGGCAAGGAGTTGTCCGTTTTCTCCGTATATATACGATCTTACCACATTTCCGCTTGCATCGGTTTCATACAGAACGTTTAGGCTGTCGCCTTGGTAATGGTAGTTCGTAATGACGCCATTCACATTCTTTTGGATGCGTCGGCCGTATAGGTTCTAGGTAATAATGTTTTTGCTGTCCCTTGAAGCTCTTTTAATGCCAAATAAATTTTCTCATCATCATCCTTCGGCCCAACTGCTAAGCCTGTCGGCTTCCCCGCCACACTAAACGGATAACCCCCAAAAATTAAGCCAGATGAAATCATGAAAGAACCTCTCTTCCTTATTTTTGAGAAATCATGCAACCAACCAGTTAGGTTTGTATTATTTTTCTACTTGCCTTGGCGACTAATGAAATTGCATTGTGATTCTCATCACGATAAACTAACTTTAGTAAATAAATATTTTCTATAGACCTAGAAATACTTAACAAATATTTGCTTTTATCTCCATAAATATAGCAAACACATATCAATTATCCACTAAAACCTAAATAAATAATTATTTACTAAATGCCAATGCGTTTTTAAAAAAGAAAGGATGTATGCAATGACACGGATTCAAAAAATCGCCGAAAGCTTTGCTCAACTTCTTCCTCTGTTTGATAACAAAGTTTTCAAACCGATCATCCAGGCTACCCCGATTCCGAAAAAAAAATCGGATTTAACTCATTTGCAGTTTCACATTTTGGAAACTTTGTTCCATGCAAAGACAGGGATCTCGATGACGGAGTTGGCCCAACACTTGAGAATTTCCAAACAGCAGTTGACCCCTCTAATTCGAAAATTGGAGGAAAAAGACTATGTGGTAAAAATGCAAGATTCTACTGATCGGCGAGTTGTTATACTCATGCTGACTGAAAAGGGGAAAGACATCGTAAAAAAGCGGTGGGAGGAAATTTATCATCTATTTTGTGACAAGTTAGGGAAACTCAGCGAGGATGACTTGATAGACTTGGACTATGTGATCACCAAAATGATTCGAATTATGGGCAAGCTCGAGTAAGTTTCATTTCTGAACGGCGTATGTACATGAAACAGTGGAAGCTAAAACGTACAATCTATCTCAAAAATAACAATTTGCCAATTAACCTTAGGAACTGTCAAGCTCGCTGGATGAAGGAGAAACCGGTCTCCCACCTCTGCATAAATGTAGGTGGGAGACTCCATCTATTCATTGGAATGGCCTTTTCTTCGCTCCATCTCTTCTTTTGTATAAATGATTCGCATCGGATTGCCGGCGACAAACGCTCCGGCCGGCACATCTTTATGGACGACCGTGCCGGCGGCGACAACGGCGCGATCGCCAATCACCACTCCCGGAAGAACGGTAGAATTCGCGCCAATCATCACTTCGTCGCCAATGATGACATCGCCGAGACGGTATTCATCAATTAAGTATTCATGCGCCAAAATCGTCGTATTGTAGCCAATGATGCAATTACGGCCGATTTGAATTTTTTCCGGAAACATAATATCAGGCATGACCATAAAGGCAAGCGCCGTTTTTTCGCCGATTTTCATGCGCAAAAACGTGCGGTACAGCCAGTTTTTCACCGCTAAAAACGGCGTGTAGCGCCCGATTTGGATGATGATGACATTCTTAAACACTTTCCAAAACGACACGGTTTTATAAATTTGCCATAGAGAATTTGCTCCTGACACCGGATATTTTGTCGTCCGTCTCACCCGTTATTTCACTCCTACAATCGTCAATAAGTCGCTCATTTTTTCAAGCATAAAATCCGGTTCATATTGTTCCAAATACTCCCGTCCTTTAATCGCCCATGCCACTCCGGCCGTTTTCGTGCCGGCATTTTTTCCTGCCAAAATATCGTGATAATTGTCGCCGACCATTAACGCTTCATCCGGCGTTGATTGCAGCAAATCCAGCGCTTTATAAATTGGCTCTGGGTCCGGTTTCGGGTGCTTGACATCATCGAGACCAATGACACACTCAAAAAACGGCGCAAGCCGCGTTTTTTGCAGTCCCATCACTGCCGTTTGATGGATTTTCGTCGTTACGACTCCGAGGCGGAACCCATGCTGGTGCAGCGTTTCGATCGTTTCATACACCGTTTCAAATTCGCGGATGAGCGCGTCATGATGCGCAAGATTGAATGAGCGATACGTATCAACCATTTCTTGCGTGCGCGACGGATCCAATGCGCTGAACGTTTCATGCAGCGATGGGCCGATAAATGGCAATACATCCTCACGTTTGTATTTGCCGGGATAGTAGATTTCCAACGTATGCAAAAATGATTGAATAATGAGTTCATTCGTATCAATTAAGGTTCCATCGAGATCAAATAAAATAGTGCGAATCGTCATTATGCGGCTTCCTTTCTTTTTGTTTCAACAACAAGATTCCAAATAAAACTTATAAGCATGGTTAATAAAATAGCGGTGGCCAGCCGAATGACAAGCAGCGGCCATACCGGAATTCCAAGCGGAACAAATACGAGCGTATCTTCCACAACGGCGTGACATGACACAAGAAAAATAAAGGCCAATGTTAAATCACGTTTCGATACGCCGTCTTCTTTTACCGCCTGAATCATCACCCCCGCGCCGTACGCTAAACCGAACACGAGCCCAGCTGCCAATGTCAAAGACGTGTTTTCTTTCATGCCAAGCACTTTTGTCACCGGCGCCATCCAACGCGAAAAAATATGGATCCATTTTAACTCTTTTAATATTTGAATTCCAATCATAAGCGGAATAACGATCACCGCCAACTGCACGACCCCAAGACACGCTTTTTTTACCCCAGCAAGCAAAATCGCGCCCCAGCTTGTCAACTGCTCTGGAGAATTCGAAATAAAGCCGTATTGTGCTGTTTCGCTCCCCCCATGCCAAAGATAATGAATCAATAGAGCGGAAACAAGCGCGAGCCCGATGCGAACAATAATCATTAGCGCAATACTCATACCGGTGCGCGATGCGACGGTCGACTCGATAAGCAAGTTATGAGAAAACGAAAGCATGATCGCCAAAATTAATACTTCTTTTACCGTTAAGTCCAATGTTAAAATCGCGCCAATTCCGGCGTACAAGTTTAATAAGTTGCCAAGCACAAGCGGTATCGCCGCATCCCCCGGCAAGCCAATCCATTTCATGAACGGAGTGACAAGCTGAATAATCCATTGCAATACCGGTGTATGCTGCAAAATCGATACGATTAACGTAATCGGAAAAATCACTTTTCCAAGCGTCCACGTCGTTTGCAAACCGACGAAAAACCCGCGCCGCAATATGCCAACCATCTCTTTCTCCCCTTTGTTAATCTCGATAACGCTCCTTGGCTAATCCTTTTGCTCTGCGAAATATCCATAAACATACGGCAAGGATAATAAGCGCAGCGGAAACGACTTGCGCGATGCGAAGGTGACTTGTCAGCATGAGACTATCGGTGCGCATCCCCTCAATGTAAAACCGGCCGATCGAATACCAAATTAAATAGCTGAGAAATAGTTCTCCGCGCCGCAAATTGACGCGCCGCAGCCACAATAGCAGCAAAAAGCCGGCAAAATCCCAAAGCGATTCATATAAAAACGTCGGATGGTAATATTGGCCGTTAATATACATTTGGTTAATAATAAAATCCGGTAAATGCAAGCTTTCAAGAAACTCCCGCGTCACCGGACCGCCATGTGCCTCTTGGTTCATAAAATTGCCCCAGCGCCCGATCGCCTGCCCTAAAATAATGCTTGGCGCCGCAATGTCCACCAGCTTCCAAAACGACAGCCCTCTCACTTTCGCAAAAACGGCCCCTGTCGCGACCGCGCCGATCAATCCGCCGTGAATCGCGAGACCGCCCTCCCAAATTTTCGGGATTTCCGATAAATGTTTTGAGTAATAATTCCACTCAAAAATCACGTAATAGGTGCGCGCGCACAAAATCGCGATGGGCACGGCGAACAAGACAAGGTCGACGAACGTTTCTTTTGGCAGTCCACGCCGTACCCCTTCTCTTGTCGCTAGCCATAGCCCGATTAATACTCCCGTTCCGATAATCACCCCGTACCAGTAAATGGTGATCGGACCAAGATGCAAAAAGACACGGTCTAGCGGCTGAATCGTCGAATTCATCGATTCTCCTCCTAACTATTATTCGTAATCGTGCTCCCCATCTTCAATCGCATCGGTCAAACGAGCAGAAAACTCCTCTGCAGCGTTGACTCCCATCCGCTTCAAACGGAAATTCATCGCGGCCACTTCGACAATCACAGCTAGATTTCGTCCTGGCCGAACTGGTATCGTTAATTTCGTTAATTCTGTATCCAAAATTTTCACTTTTTCTTCCTCAAGGCCAAGACGGTCATATTGTTTATTCGGATCCCAAAGTTCCAAATCAATCACTAACGAAATGCGTTTATGCGTCCGTACCGCACCGGCGCCAAATAACGTCATCATATTAATAATGCCTAACCCGCGAATCTCAAGCAAATGCTCAATCAACTCCGGCGCACTGCCAACGAGCAGTCCTTCATCTTCCTGGCGGATTTCGACACAGTCGTCCGCGACAAGGCGATGGCCGCGCTTGACTAGCTCGAGAGCCGTTTCACTTTTGCCGACCCCGCTTTTTCCCGTGATTAATACGCCGACCCCGTACACATCCACCAACACGCCGTGCACCGCCGTTGTCGGAGCGAGCTTGCTCTCCAAATAGTTCGTCAGCCGGCTCGCAAGACGGGTTGTCTTCATCGTCGAGCGCATCACCGGCACCGATTGCCGCTCAGAAGCTTCAATCAGCTCTGGCGGAACTTCCAGTCCGCGCGATATGATAATTCCCGGCGTAATATCCGTACAAAGCCGCTCCATTCTCATTCTTTTCTCTTCCGGACTTAACGTTTCATAAAATGACAGCTCTGTTTTGCCCAATAACTGAATGCGCTCGGCCGGATAATAGGCAAAATAGCCGGCCATTTCAATGCCTGGGCGAGACAAGTCGCTCGTTGTAATCGGGCGGTAAATGCCTTCCGCACCGCTGACTAACTCTAACTGAAACTTTTCAATAATGTCTTTCGTACGCACTTTTGGCATGTCGGCATTTCTCCCCTTTCTTTGTCTTTTTCCATTTTAGCACTTTTCTTGCATTCATTGAACGGAAAACATGGCCGCAAACAAAAAGAGGCGGAAAGCTCTTTTTGTTCCGCCTCTAACCGCTTATTTTTCCCGCAGCGGTTCAATAATCGCTTTTTGAATAAGCAAATGGAAAAAGGAAAGAACGATCGAAGCCAACAGCGCGGTGCCAAATCCGTTGATTTCAAACGCATTACCCATCAACGCGGCCGTCATCATCAAGGTGATCGCATTAATCACGAACAAAAACAATCCGAGCGTCAAAATCGTCACCGGCAGCGTAAGTAAAATTAAAATCGGACGCACTACCGCATTTAATATCGCTAAAATCATGCTGGCGATGAAAGCGGAGCCGATGCTGCTAAATCGAATGGAATCAAAATATCCATCAATCGCCACCAATAATACCGTATTCACAAATACGCCAATTAACCAGTTGAGCATCTTATCACCATCTTTTTATGATCACTTTCGGCTACTTGTCGCCGTCTTCAGCCACATGTAGGGAAACGGATCCGGCTTTGGAATCCGCATAAATATGAAACGGCGGTTTTGCCTCGTTTTTACATTGAAAACGAATGGTTTTTTGTGCGGTTTCTTGCTTTTCTTCCACTATCAATGCGTTCGGATGACGGCACACTAATCCACCAAGATTTGTTCTCATTTCTCCTTCCAAGCATATATCACGCGGCAGCAGCAACGTAATGTTTCCCGTTACCGTTTTTCCGGTCACGACTCCATCTTCTCTTTCCGTCGCGTACGTAATTCCGCTGCTAAACGTGCGCAACCGCGCATACCGATAATGGCCATCGAGCTTAATTTCACCATGGATCGTTTCCGCTTCGACTTCTTCAAACGTGCTGCGTTCAAGCACGATCGACCCATTGGCCGCTTCCAGCTCCGCCTCTTTGCCGACAAGGCGGTGCAGCGCCATATTACCATTCACGTTTTTAATGTACAGCTTATCCATTTGGACGTCTTCTATATTTATATTGCCATTAAGCAAGCGAAATTTTGCATATTGAAGCGATGTTTTTGGAATATAAATAACGGCATCGGTTTTCATAAACGGTTTCGACACGGAAAAGCGCAAACAACCAT
This sequence comes from Parageobacillus sp. NEAU-HV-2, assembly GCF_059115485.1. Taxonomy (NCBI): domain Bacteria; kingdom Bacillati; phylum Bacillota; class Bacilli; order Caryophanales; family Anoxybacillaceae; genus Parageobacillus; species Parageobacillus sp. NEAU-HV-2. The sequence goes on along the minus strand of NZ_JBXUJJ010000005.1, from coordinate 85,984 downwards.
CCTGTACAAAAAATACCGCCTCTTCGGTAAAGGCGCGGTGCGCTGCATCCGCCGATTCCGAACGGTACACTTTCGCTTCGCACTCAACGCAGACGTCCGTTTGGTCCCATGGCACCATCTTGATATGTCCGTTAGCAATGTACACGTCAATTTCCTGCAGGTCGGCAGCGCTTTGTTGAAAAAGATGTTTTACTTCAAACGCGTTGGCAAGTTGGAAATCAAATTCTTTTACCTTTTTGACGGCCATATCGAAAACGTCAAACAGCTTTTCTTTTAAAGACATCATTTTGAAGGAATGCTGTTTGGCATCCGCATGCGGTCCGGACGTATAGGACGATGATGAAAAACCGTTATCGTTCTTTTTTTGATCTAACTGCTCCAGCAGCAGCAACGCTTCTTCCACCGTCAGCTTTCCTTCTTTGACCATGTTGAGTATGCGCTTTTTCTCCTCCACGGGACGCTCCCCTTTCCTTACTTATTTTAGGACTTGAATGCCCCTAATAATATTCCAAATGACCACAACCAAGTTGACGATCCCTGCTACAATAAAACCACCAATCCATACTAGGCCGCTGCCGACCCAAAATGACACGTCACCGCCTCCCCCTGTCCATCCAACAAAAATAGCGCCGATGATAAACAATAAAATGGTCGTGACTGGAATCAAATGGGAAATTAGTGCTTTTTTTGCATGGTGTTTTACTTCCGGATGATCAGTAACAAAGTAAACGATAATCGGAAAAATGAACCCGGCAAAGAAAATGCTGAAGTAGCATAAGGATGCAAGCACTTTATTGGCATTCACCAAAAATTCCTCCTTTTGTTCTATATGATTTATATACGGCGGCAATGCAGAAAAGTTTCGCCAGACATACGGCCACTAAAAAACGGCAAAGGCTTATGCCCTTGCCGTTTCATACAGCGTCCGCATGCGCTCGCGGTCGCGTTCCAATATCGGTTTTAAATAGCGGCCGGTGTAGGAGTTTTCTGCTTCTGCCACTTTTTCCGGCGTTCCCGTTGCCACAATTTGTCCGCCATGCTCGCCGCCTTCCGGGCCAAGGTCGATAATGTAGTCCGCTGTTTTAATGACATCGAGATTGTGCTCAATGACAAGCACGGTATCTCCGTTATCGACTAAGCGCTGCAATACTTTCAATAAACGGGCAATGTCGTCGACGTGAAGGCCGGTCGTCGGTTCGTCCAAAATATACAGCGTTCGTCCGTTCGAGCGGCGATGCAGCTCCGCCGCCAATTTGACGCGCTGCGCTTCCCCGCCGGATAATGTCGTCGCCGGCTGTCCAAGCTTCATATAGCCGAGCCCGACATCATAAAGCGTCTGCAATTTCCGTTTAATTTTCGGGATATTGGTGAAAAACTCGAGCGCATCTTCCACCGTCATTTCCAGCACTTCGGCAATATTTTTCCCTTTGTACGTCACTTCCAACGTTTCGCGGTTGTACCGCTTACCATGGCATACTTCACACGGAACGTACACATCCGGTAAAAAGTGCATTTCAATTTTAATAATCCCGTCGCCATGGCACGCTTCACATCGCCCGCCTTTGACGTTGAAGCTGAAGCGGCCTTTTTTGTAGCCGCGCACTTTTGCTTCGTTCGTGGCGGCAAACACTTCGCGGATATCGTCAAACACGCCGGTATAGGTCGCCGGGTTCGAACGCGGCGTCCGTCCGATCGGTGATTGGTCGATGTCAATCACTTTTTCTAAATGCTCCAGTCCTTTAATCGTTTTATGTTGGCCTGGTTTTGCTTTGGCACGCTGCAGTTTTTGCGCCAGCGCCTTATACAAAACTTCGTTGACAAGCGTGCTTTTTCCCGAACCGGACACGCCGGTGACCGCGACAAACGTGCCGAGCGGAATTTTCACCGACACGTTTTTTAAATTATTTTCTTTTGCGCCGACAATCTCTAGCCATCGTCCATCCGGCTTGCGCCGTTCAGCCGGAACCGGAATAAACTTTTTCCCTGACAAATATTGTCCGGTCAGCGAATTTGGATTGTTCATCACCTCTTGCGGTGTCCCGGCGGCGACAACTTCCCCGCCGTGAATGCCCGCACCCGGTCCGATATCGATTAAATAATCGGCGGCAAGCATCGTGTCTTCGTCATGCTCGACGACAATCAGCGTATTGCCGAGATCGCGCATGCTTTTAAGCGTCGCGATCAGGCGGTCGTTGTCGCGCTGATGCAGTCCGATCGACGGCTCGTCCAAAACATATAGCACCCCTGTCAGCCGTGAGCCGATCTGCGTCGCCAGGCGAATGCGCTGCGCCTCCCCGCCGGAAAGCGTCCCGGCGGAACGATTCAACGTCAAGTAATCGAGGCCGACGTTTTTTAAAAAGCCAAGCCGCTCGGTAATTTCGCGCAAAATGAGATGGGCGATTTTCTGTTCTTTTTCACTCAGCGTCAAATTAGCGAAGAACTCGAGCGCCTCCGTGACCGACAACGCCGTCACTTCGCCGATATGTTTGCCGCCAACGAGCACGGCAAGGCTTTCTTTTTTCAAGCGGTTTCCTTTACAAGTCGGACATGGCTGTTGTGCCATATATTTTTCCATTTGCTCGCGGATGTAATCAGAGCTTGTTTCGCGGTAGCGGCGTTCGACATTTGGAATAACGCCTTCAAAAACGATATATTGCTCGCGGATTTGCCCGAAATCGTTCTGGTAGCGGAAGTAAATTTTCTCGCCACTGCTTCCGTATAAAATTTTGTCAAGCTGCTCTTTCGGCAAATCTTTTACCGGCACATCCATGTCAATGCCGTAATGATTGCACACTGCCTCCAACAGCTGCGGATAATATTGCGAGCTTTGCGGCTCCCAAGGCGCAATCGCATGTTCACGCAGCGTCAATTCGGCATTTGGGATGACTAAATCCGGATCCACCTCAAGCTTCGCGCCAAGCCCGTCGCAGTCCGGGCAGGCCCCGTACGGACTGTTAAACGAAAACAGGCGCGGCTCAAGCTCGCCAATCGAAAAACCGCAGTACGGGCAGGCGTGTTTTTCGCTAAACAGCAGTTCCTCCTGCCCAATGACATCAATCAGCACCTTTCCATCGGCCAGCTTTAGCGCCGTCTCCAACGAATCGGCCAGCCGCGAAGCGATGCCTTCTTTCATCACGATGCGGTCCACTACTACTTCAATCGAATGTTTTTTGTTTTTTTCCAGTTCAATGTCTTCTGTCAGCTCCCGCATTTCTCCGTCGATGCGCACGCGTACATATCCTTGTTTGCGGATATCTTCCAGCGTTTTGGCGTGCGTCCCTTTCCGTCCGGACACGATCGGAGCGAGAATTTGCATTTTTGTCCGCTCCGGATAGGCAAGAAGGCGGTCGACCATCTGCTCGATCGTCTGCGACGTAATTTCAATACCGTGTTCCGGACAAACCGGGCGGCCGATGCGGGCAAACAACAGCCGCAAATAATCGTAAATTTCCGTCACCGTCCCGACGGTCGAACGCGGATTGCGGCTTGTCGTCTTCTGGTCGATCGAAATCGCCGGCGACAGCCCTTCAATCGCATCGACATCCGGCTTGTCCATTTGCCCTAAAAACTGCCGGGCATACGCCGACAGTGATTCGACATAGCGCCGCTGGCCTTCCGCGTAAATCGTATCGAAGGCAAGCGACGATTTCCCCGAACCGGAAAGCCCCGTTAACACAACGAGCTTATCACGGGGAATTTCGACATCAATATTTTTTAAATTATGTGCTCTTGCTCCTTTGACGATGATTTTATCGGTTGCCATAGACTGATAATCATCCTTCCGCTTTTAACTCGAAAATAATGTCGCGCAGTTGGGCAGCCCGTTCGAAATCCAACACTTTGGCTGCTTCTTTCATTTCTTTTTCCAAATCGGCAATCAGCTTTTCCCGTTCTTTCTTTGTCATCTTGCTGTAAGACGGTTTCGTGTCGTATGTTTCTTTTTCTTCCGCAGCGTACGTCGCGCGGATGACATCGCGAATTTCTTTCTTTACCGTCTGCGGCACGATGCCGTGCTCACGGTTATACGCCTCTTGAATCGCACGGCGCCGTTTTGTTTCATTAATCGCAATTTCCATCGATTTCGTAATCGTATCGGCGTACATAATGACATGGCCATTCGCATTTCTTGCCGCGCGGCCAATCGTTTGGATCAGCGAACGTTCGGAACGCAAAAAGCCTTCTTTATCCGCATCCAAAATGGCGACAAGCGATACTTCCGGAATATCTAGCCCTTCGCGCAGCAAGTTAATCCCAACGAGCACATCATATTTGCCGAGCCGCAAATCGCGAATGATTTCAATGCGCTCGAGCGTTTTAATTTCCGAATGCAAATACGCCACTTTAATGCCGACTTCTTTCAAGTAATCCGTTAAATCTTCAGCCATTTTTTTCGTCAGCGTCGTCACGAGCGTGCGTTCATTGCGCTTGATACGCTCCTGAATTTCCCCAATTAAATCGTCAATTTGCCCTTCAATCGGGCGGACGTCAATCGTCGGATCCAACAGCCCGGTCGGACGAATAATTTGCTCGACAACTTCCGGGCAATGTTCGAGCTCATACGGACCAGGAGTGGCGGAAACATAAATAATTTGATTGATTTTTTGTTCAAACTCCTCAAACGTTAACGGGCGGTTATCGAGCGCAGACGGCAGACGGAAGCCGTGATCGACAAGCACTTGCTTGCGCGCCCGGTCCCCGTTATACATGCCGCGGATTTGCGGCAAGGTCACATGCGACTCATCAATGATAATCAAAAAATCGTCAGGAAAGTAATCGAGCAACGTATACGGCGTCGAACCTGGCGGACGGAGCGCCAAATGGCGGGAGTAGTTTTCAATTCCTGAACAAAAGCCCATTTCCCGCATCATTTCTAAATCATAGCGCGTCCGCTGCTCGAGCCGCTGCGCTTCGAGCAGTTTCCCTTGTTCTCTTAATTCGCGCAGCCGCTCTTCTAACTCTTTTTCAATATTTTCAATGGCAATGCGCATTTTTTCTTCCCGCGTGACGAAGTGGGATGCCGGAAAAATCGCGACATGCTCTCTCTCGGCGAGCACTTCGCCTGTTAGGGCATCCACCTCGCGAATGCGGTCAATTTCATCGCCAAAAAACTCGACACGGATGCAATGCTCGTCCCGTGAAGCTGGGAAAATCTCGACAACATCGCCGCGAACGCGGAACGTTCCGCGCTGAAAGTCAATGTCGTTTCGCTCATATTGGATGTCGACTAGGCGGCGCAGCAAAGCGTTTCGCTCGATTTCCATGCCGACGCGCAGCGATACGACAAGCTCGCGGTATTCTTCCGGCGACCCTAAGCCGTAAATGCATGACACGCTGGCGACAATAATGACGTCGCGCCGCTCAAACAGCGCCGATGTGGCCGAGTGCCGCAATTTATCAATTTCATCATTAATTTTAGCATCCTTTTCAATATACGTATCCGTCTGCGGCACATACGCTTCCGGTTGATAATAGTCATAATAGCTGACAAAATATTCCACAGCGTTGTTTGGGAAAAACTCCTTTAGCTCGCTGTACAGCTGCCCTGCCAGTGTTTTATTATGGGCAATCACAAGCGTCGGCTTGTTTACCTCTTTAATCACGTTCGAAATCGTAAACGTCTTTCCTGTCCCCGTTGCACCTAATAGTGTTTGATGTTTGACGCCGTTGCGAATTCCCTCAACTAATTTGGCAATCGCCTGCGGCTGATCTCCTTGCGGCTTATACGCCGACACTAACTCAAAACGGTCTTCCACCGACTTGACCTCCTGTTTCTTTCATCTTAATTTTTATTGTAACACATTGCTAAAAAAGATGCATAAAAAATGCGAACTTATATTCGTTCCAAAAAAACAAACCGTTTCCAACAGAAAATGGCGAACAGCACTTACGCCATTCGCCATCTCCTCTCTTATTTCTTTAACCGCTTAACCATTTTCTCTGCGTATAAAAAGCCAACTGTCGTCGAAACAATATCGGCTAAAATTTCATGCAGCTCATCCGTATATCCTTTAAAATAGGAGGCAACGAGCAATGCGACGGTCAATAATGTTCCAACATAATGGTTGTACGTCACACGGGTGAATAATAGGACGAGCAAACATGGTACGATTAACGCCACAATAAACCACATATGAAAAACCCCTTATTTAGACGGCTTCCGATGCCCAATTTTCTCGTTCTTTCACAAACAGCAAGCCAAGCTCATGATGTTCATCCTCATATAGCGCTCCTTGGACGAAGCGAACTTCTCCCTCTTCATCGACTACTTCTAATTTACAAAATGCTCGGTTTCGTTGCAACGCTTCGTAAAACTCGGTTTCTGTTTTTACCGGTATTCCGTTTACTTTCACAATCACCTCACCGATTTGCAGCGCCATTTTTTCGGCCTTCGAGTGCGGAAGAATCCCTAAAATGACAAGCCCTTGTTCCCGTTTCGCAAAATAAGGAGGCTGCGAGCGGTCTTGGTGGTGCTGGAAAAACGCCAGCCATTCCCTGCCAAAGAAGGCGAGCGCAACGGCTACAACCGCCAGCGGCACATACCAGTAGCTAACGACGGCCAATGCACTAACAACGACGGCCAAAAGCAGCACTCTCTGCCCGGTTAGGCGCACCGACACATGCGGCAGCATCCCTTGCATGCGTTGGGAAAATCCGAGCAAAAACGGAACAAGCATCAATGAATAAGCATCATCTCCTGCCGGAAACAACGGCCACCAGGAAAGCGGAGACGGAAGCTCTCCCGTCACCGGCAGCAGCACCGGAACAAACCAAAGCCGCTGGGACCAATGTTCGCCAACCGTCAACCCGCGCTTGCTTTTCGACAGCTGCGGCGAAGTTTCCGCCGCGCCGTCGCGTAAAATAAGCCATGCCTCTACCAGCAGCAATAACGCAAGCAAAATCACAAGCGCCGCCATATTTGTCCGGCCTAGCTCCGGAAAAAACCGCTGTAAAGTGGAATGATGGCTAAACAGGCTGATGATGAAGAAGGAAATCCCGATCGTATACGCTGGGGAAAGCAGCCGCATTTGCATCGTCAAGCCAATGATGATCGTCACAAGCGTAATGAGCAAAATCGTGTCACGCGGAACCGCCATGCCGGCCATCACTGTTACCAGCGACAACACCGCTCCGGCGACAAGGCCGTTTCGCCAAAAAAATTTGCTTTCTTGAAACATGTCATAGACGCGAATATGAAAATGGCTTCTTTCCCGCTTTACTCGACGCCATCCGACAACAAGCGCCAGCGCGATCCCGTAGTAAAACAACGGCTGCATCAATAGACGCCCAATGCCGCGGAGCGCCTCCCATGCCCATACCGACATACCGCCATCACCTCGCTATGTTCGCGATTCTTTTATCTACTATTCTACCAAATCGCCTAGATAAATCCTATGCTGGCATGCATATTTTTTTCATATCTTTTGCCGACCACTGACGGATTCTTCCGCATAACCACTTTCTTTGCCGAATCGACACTAGTTTTGTCAAGGAGAAAGGAATTTGTTTTGCGATGGAAAAAATATAAAACAAGATGAAAAAGGAGGAATCGTGAAAATGGAATTAAAAACAAGCAGCGTCGCCGCACGTCTTGGCGTATCGCCAAAAACGATTCAGCGCTGGGTCCGCAAATACAACGTTCCATACCGCAAAAATGAATCAGGCCATTACGTCTTCGATGCTGAGGCCATCGCCTTGCTCGAACAGATTAAATTTGAACAAAGTGCCACACTAGAACCGTATGCTCGCCGCGAACAAACAGAAAAGCCGCAACATCAGTTCTCCGCCGACGCGTTGTTTCAAGCATATGTCGAACCGCAGCTTGACCAGTTTGCCTCCCGCCTCCAACAGATCGAGCACAAACTCGACCAAAAAGCCGATGATGTCGTTTCCGTTCAGCTTTTGCATCATCGCCAAGAAATTGAAGAACTAGTCTCCCATCTTCGCTCGCTCGAACAACGCATTGCCCGCTTAGAGGAAAGCGCTAATAAAGCACAAGCGAGTACAACGGAAAATGCAAAGCAAAAAAAGAAACGCCGCGGTCTCAGTCGCATTATGAGCCTATTTGCCTAAAAAATCTCCTTCTCTCTTAAAAAGAGAGAAGGAGATTTTTTAGGCTCTGTTACACGTTAATGTTGAAAAATATAGGGAACCCCAAGCAGTATGTAGGGTTTCCCTATCCTGTTAAATGAACCTCTCCCACCTACACTCCGTTAAGAGGTGGGAGACTTCTCGGTAAATATGCCGTTTATTACCATCAGGCAATTTTACTATATAAAAAGATTATTAATCCACAAATCAGTGCTACTCCAACGAAGGTGAATAAGAAAAAAAGAGGAGAACCTACTGTCCCGAAAGCAACTTCATTTTGAAGTGTTTCTACTTTTTCCCATCCATTTGCAATATCAGGTTTGTAGTTACTTGTTTTTATATAACCGACTAACATCATTCCAACTATATAGATTAAATGAATTATAAAGGAAACAACCAATGCTTGAATAACAATCTTCAATTTAGAACACACCCTTTCATATCCTACTCATAATTAGACGACCACCAACAGAGAAAGAAGGTTCAACATAGCGTTTTACCTATTGATAAACTTGTTCTTTTTTGTATGTGGTAATTTATCAATATGCCTTAGTAGATTGCTGAACGCTTTGCTCACCTTTACAACCGCCTCGAATGTTTGTTCTTATAAGCATTGTATCAAGATTTTGGAAAGGCATCAAATATCAACATTATTCTTTAAAAGACTTCCTTCACATCTTCTTCACCTATTTTTTATTATTTTTTAATAATCCTTATTTATAATGAATGATGCTTTACTAAAGTTACATCAAAAAGGAGCGAAGGAACATGGAGCGGAACGAACGAGTTGCCATAGGAATTGCCGTACTTCTTTTAGCCATTTACCTTTCTCCGCTTTATGTGTTAGGGGAAAATGCGCATATTCGAGTTCATGACAACATGGATTCGAACATCGCCTGGTATAAAGTGCTGACGCGAAGCGGTGAGCTGTTCGGTCCGATTAACGCAACGATTCCGCAAGTGATTAATGGCCTTCCGCGCAATGCGTTCGGCACCGAATTCAGTGGCATCGTTTGGCTCCATGCGCTGTTTCCTTCGATGGTAGCTTATGCGCTTAGCCAGACGATTACCCGCGTTTTTGCTTTCATTGGCATGTATTTATTGTTAAAGAGGCATTTCCTGCCTGCGAAAGAGTCCTATCTCATTCGCGTCGGCACATCATTGGCATTCGCGCTCACTCCGTTTTGGCCGTCCGGAATGTTAAGCACACTTGGCATGCCGCTGGCGCTATGGTCATTTTTAACGATCCGAAAAGGCGAAGCGACATGGAAAGAATGGCTCGTTCTTGTGCTCCTGCCGTTTTACGCGAGTTTTGTTCTTGGCTTTTTCTTTTTCCTTACCGCCATGGCACTGCTGTGGCTGCGTGACGTCATCGTCCGCAAAAAATGGAACTGGCCGTTTTTCGGCGCCATCGCATTGATGACAAGCGTGTTTCTAGCGATTGAATATCGGCTCGTTTATTCGCTTTTATTTGGCGAAGAACCAACGAGCCGAAACGAATTTCTTTCCTCGAGACTTAGTTTCTTTCATTGCGTGCGGCTTACGTTCAAAAACTACTTGTTTGGCCATACGCATGTGATGACCGTTCATACATTTGTCATTCTGCCTATCTTATGGATCGCTTTCTTTTTTGCTTTGACTAAACGAAACGAAACGCTGGAAAAGCGATTTCTTTTTCTATTCGTGCTGAATTTTGTATTATCCGTATGGTACGCGTTTTGGTTTTACAAGGGATGGCAGCCGTTAAAAGAACGCATTTCTTTACTAAATACATTTAACTTTGCACGGTTTCACTTTTTGCGGCCAATGGTGATCTATTTAGATTTTGCGTTAGCGCTGCAAATTCTTTGGAAACAGAAAATCGGGTGGCGTCGAATTGCCGCCGTCGCTCTTGTGCTGCAGCTATTGATTCTTGGCGGCTTTAATGAAGAGATTCGCTACCGCCGCATTGGGACGCCTTCGTTTAAAGAATTTTACGCCGAGCATTTGTTTAACGAAATCAAAAACTATATCGGCAAACCACAGCATTCTTATCGCGTCGCAAGCGTCGGACTCCATCCGGCCATCGCGCAATATAACGGGTTTTACACGCTCGATACATATAACAATTTTTATCCGTTATCTTACAAACATCAATTTCGTAAAATCATCGCCAAGGAGCTAGAGAAAAGTCCTGTCCTAAAAGATTACTTCGACCATTGGGGAAACCGTGTCTATCTATTCTCTGCCGAACTTGGGAAACATTATATGTTCCGCAAAACGTCTCATAAAAAAATTCATCATTTCGATATCAATACAACTGTGTTTAAACAAATGGGAGGGCGGTACATCTTTTCTTCCGTCCCAATCATGAATGCGAGGGAAATTCATCTTCGCTTATTGAGAACATTCGAAGATTCGCAAGCCGCTTGGAAAATTTATTTATATGAAGTGGAATAAAGAAGGAGGAATGAACGATGCAAAAACCGATTTTGACGATCGTCGTTCCTTGTTACAACGAGGAAGATGTCTTGCCGGAAACGATAAAACAGTTAACACATGTACTAGAAAATCTATTAGAGGAACATTTAATTGCAATCGGAAGTAAAATATTGTTTGTCGATGATGGCAGCCGTGACCGTACATGGATGCTGATCGAAGAAGAAAGCCAACGTAATCCATTCGTTACCGGCATTAAACTTTCGCGCAATTTCGGGCACCAAAAAGCATTGCTTGCCGGCTTGGAAACAGCAAAAAATGACTCCGACTGCGTCATTTCTATTGACGCCGATTTACAAGACGATATTTCCGTCATCCGTGAATTTGTCGTGAAATATTGGGAAGGATATGACATCGTTTACGGAGTGCGGCGCAGCCGCGATACCGATACATGGTTTAAAAAAGCAACCGCACAATGGTTTTATCGATTCATGCAAAAATTAGGCGTCCAATTAGTGTACAATCACGCCGATTTCCGATTAATGAGCAAGCGGGCGCTTGAGGAATTGAGCCGCTACACAGAAGTCAACATCTTTCTGCGCGGAATGGTGCCGATGCTTGGCTTTCGTTCGACGGAAGTATTTTATGACCGTAAAAAACGTTTTGCGGGAGAATCGAAATATCCATTAAAGAGAATGCTGGCGTTTGCGTTTGATGGCATTACCTCTTTTAGTATCGCACCGATTCGATGGATTACGTTCGTTGGATTTCTTGCTTTTCTTCTCAGCAGTGCTGCCGGCATATACGCGCTGGCTGTCAAATTGCTTGGCCATGCCCAATCAGGCTGGACATCCATCATGATTTCCGTTTGGTTCATCGGCGGCTTGTTACTAATGGGAATTGGACTCATTGGAGAATATATCGGAAAAATTTATCAAGAAGTAAAAAGACGGCCGCGGTTTACGATTGAAAAAGCGTTGCATTCCCCATCGTTCTCGCCACTTTCCAAAAAAGAAAAGGTGCAGCATTGAAAAAACGGGCAACGCCCAAGGTGGTTGCCCGTTTCGTTTCATTGAAACAACACTTTCATCGCTGTTTTTAGTTGTACATCATTGTTTTCGTCGCGAATGGCGTTCATCACTTTTGCTTGCAATACTTCGGCGGTGTTTTTATCGATTTTTCCGGTTTGTGGGAGTTTATTTGCCTTTTGGAATGCTTTTACTGCCGACTCTGTTTCTTTGCTGAAGTAGCCATCGGTACGGCCAGGGTCAAAGCCAAGCCCTTTCAACATTCGCTGGGCGTTTTTGACTTGCTCGCTATTCATATCAAACGCCAGCGCTTTTTCGATATGAAGCGGGCTGACATGGAAATAATCCGGCTGCTTTACTTCAACGTCCGGCTTAATTCCTTTTTTATGAATCCAATGTCCATCCGGCGTCAGCCATTTATAAAGCGTTAATTTAATGTTGCTGCCATCCTCCATCGGAATCGCTTGCTGCACCGTTCCTTTTCCGAACGTTGTTTCACCGACGAGCTTGTATCCTCCCGCTTCTTTCATGGCACCGGCTAAAATTTCCGAAGCGGATGCGCTGCCTTTGTCAATTAACACGACAATCGGATACGGTTTTTTCCCCGTTAAATCGGAATAAAAGCGTTGTTTATCGCCATTGCGTTCCTCGATTTGTACATATGGTTTATCTTTTGGAATGAAGTGTTTTAAAATTTCCTCCACGCTTTGCAAATAGCCGCCTGGATTGCCGCGCACATCAATGATTAACCCGTCGATATGATCATTTTCTAATTTCGCTAATTTCTTTTTAAAATCCTGTGCTGTATTTTCAGAAAACGACGTTACTTCTAAATAGCCGACTTTTTTCCCGTTATACGTTTTTACAGAATCATAAACCGTTTCAATCGGGATTTCGTCGCGGACTACTTTTACTTTAATCACTTCTTTTACGCCGGGACGAAGAATATCCAATTGTACCGTCGTCCCTTTTTTCCCGCGAATTTTCAACACGGCTTCATATAAATCAAGCCCTTCTAGGCTTTCACCATTCACCCGCAAAATTTGATCATTTGGTTTTAATCCCGCTTTTTCTGCCGGCGAGTTTTTAATCGGTGCGACAATCGTCACTTTTCCATCAATCATGCTCACTTCGGCACCGATTCCTTCAAACGAAGAGTCAAGCGACTCCGTAAATTGTTGGCTTGCTTCTTCGTCCATATAGACAGAATACGGATCGTTTAGCGTGCTTATCATTCCCTGAATCGCGCCTTGAATAAGTTTATCATCATCAACTTTTTCTACGTAGCGATTTTTAATCAGCTCATAAGCTTGTTTGACTTTCTTCAGTTCTTTCTCTTCATTGTTCGTGATCGCTTTATCTGGCGCAATAAGCGTTATGTCACGATTGCTGTCAGGTGCTGCAAGCTGCATGCCAGCATATGTTCCTCCGGCACCAACTAACATCGATAATGCCATAAGTGCTGCGGTTGTTTTTTTATTCACATTGTCTCCTCCTCACCCTATGCCATACAGGAAAGGCACCACACCGTAGGCCGTGCGATGCCTTTTATTTTCATTATATGACGAGCTTGTACACAGTATGATTAAATTCCGTTTCTCTGCATTACTAGTTTACACATTCCCAGTTGTTTTCTCAACCAAAATAAGTTTGAAAAAAAAACGCACAACTCGCGTTTCGCAAGTTGTGCCGTGTTCGTTACAGTAAATCAATTAACATAAATCGCGCACCATGTTCCGATGCAATACGAAGCATCGGCGTTTCCGTAATTCGCGCGGAATCGCGCTTATGCAATGTCGCTTGTCCGTTTAATGTAACATCTCCTTCAATAACAAAGAAAAAGATTCTTCTTCCCTCTTGCTGCGTAAATGTAAGCTCGCGCCCTGCTTCTAAATCAGAAAGGTAAATCGTTAAATCTTGATGGATATGGGCAATTTCCGAAGAAGAAGGATTTTTCGTCACAATCGGAAGCATCGCGTTTTTCATTTTCGCCACATCAAATGTTGTCCGCTCATACGAAGGTGTTAACCCGTTTACCTCCGGCAAAAACCAAAGCTGCAAAAAATTTACCTCTTCTGTTGCCGACGGATTCACTTCCGAATGAATAATGCCCGTACCGGCCGACATCCGCTGCACGCCGCCAAACGTGGTTGTCGCGGTATGTCCTACGCTGTCTTCATGTTTTAAATATCCTTTCAGTACAATCGAAACAATCTCCATTTCTTGATGTGGGTGCGCACCAAATCCGCGCAGCGGCGCAACAAAGTCATCATTTAAGACACGCAATGGTCCAAACTGAATATTGTTTGGATCGTAATATTCACCGAAAGAAAAACTATGATACGTTTTGAGCCACCCGTAATCGGCATGATAGCGGGATTCGGCAGGGTAAACCTTGATCATTCCCCCAACTCTCCTTTCATGGATCGTTTACTAAAAAAGGATGGCATCGAGCGCATATTGCCCTGGACCAATACATGCAACGCCAATAGCCACCGCCATAATGGCAAGATTATACTCATAGCCATTTTTGGTCATCCAATATCCGTTTGGCCCATGCACTTTCACAATGGCGATGATCATCGGCACGACCATTAACAAAGCGGCAAGCGGAGTCCATAAACCAAGGGCAAACAAAATACCGCCGACTAGTTCGCCTGCCCCTGCCGCAAACGCCATCATCTTGCCTGGTTTTAATCCAATGGATTCCATCCAGCCTGCCGTTCCCTCAAGCCCATGTCCCCCAAACCATCCAAACAGCTTCTGTGCCCCGTGTCCGGCAAACGTCAAGCCAAATACTAAACGGATTAATAATAATCCGACGCTAGCCATCATAACACATACCCCTTTCCTATTTATCTTTATTTAATAATTCTTGAATTCGAGATAATTATAAAATAGAGTTGTGTATATTGTCAACAAAAAAACCGAGCGGTGTTTCGCCGCTTGGTGTAATAGTTGTATAGATACAAAAATGATTCGACACGTGCCTGGCACCCTAATCAAACTTTCTTTCCTTGTACCTCTGATAAAACCAGATAGCCGCAAAGAGCCAAAAACCGCCGGCGAAGTACCCGCCAATAACGTCGCTGGGATAATGAACACCTAAATAAATACGGCTGACGCCGATAGCCATAATCATGACGAGACTGACGAAAATGAGAACTCCTCTTCCCAACCGGTTTTCTATATGACGCCACAGAAGAAAAGCGAGAATACCATATAAAGCGACAGCCTCCATCGAATGTCCACTCGGAAAACTAAATCCACTGGCTTCAACAAGACGATGTAAACTGGGGCGATCACGATGAAACAGACTTTTTAATAGCTGATTCAGGATGGATGATCCTACAACGACCGTAACGAATAACACCAACTCAGAACGGTACTTCCACACTTTGTATAGAATAAACAGTACAATCAACGAGATGATGGTTACGATTCGTCCCGATCCGATCCAACTAAAAAATTGCATCACTGCAGTTAATATAGGCGATTCAAATCCTTGAATGAAAGATATGATAGAGTCGTCAAAACGGGCCACCTGGCTATCACTGACAAGAAAAGCCGTCAAGCCGAAAACAGTCGCTGAAAATAGACTTAAGAAAAAAGCTCGCGTAAGCTCAAGTTTTAAGTTCACTTGGTTCCACCTCTTTTTAAATGCGAAATATCACCATGAATAGTGCAGCCAAAACGGCAAGTGATCCACTGACTCCAAACGTAATCACAGGACCAAACGACTGCCTTAGAAGATCTGCCATTACGCTTGCGAGCAATGCGGCGAAGCCAGTGAGGGCATTGAATGTGCCCATTGCTCGACACGTGCCTGGCACCCCAATCAAAAAAATACACAACTTGCTGATAATCATATTGAAGCAAGTTGTGTACTTTTATTCCGTTTTTCAAAACTTTTTTGTAACTCGTTTTAAAAGATATTTTTGTCACTACTCATAAAAATTAATTAATATAATCAAGCGGATTTACCGCATTCGATTTCGCGGCATTCCATTGTCCACGATGTAGTTCGAAGTGAAGGTGAGGGCCTGACGACTCACCCGTATTACCCATATAGCCGATGATTTGTCCTTTTTGAACGCGCTGGCCTTCGCCAACGAGGCGCGCATCGAGGTGCGCATATACCGTTGTGTATACTTGGCCGTTGATGACATGCGTAATGAAAATAACATTTCCGTAGCTGCTAGAGAAATAGGAACGGAACACATATCCGTCTGCTGCGGCCACCACAGGAACGACAGGAGCAGTCTTACCGATATCGATTCCCGGATGGAACTCGTTATCAAAACTGCGATAACCGAATCCGGATGTAATCGGACCGTTTGCCGGTCTCATAAACGCACCGCTTGTAACCGGCGGAACATTAGAAGACGAAGCATGGCTACCTCCAGAAGAGGAAACATGGTTGCCTCTAGAAGGCGAAGCGGAATTTTTACGTGCTGCTTCCGCACGTTTTTGCTCCTCCAGCTGCTGGAGCTGCTGTTTTACCGCTGCTTCCTGCTTTTTCAACAATTCCTGTTCTTCTTCGAGCTCCATTTTGTGATTATGATGTTCTTCTTCTTTTTGCTTCAAATCAGCCATTAAACGGTTTTTCTCATCCATCTGTTTATTTAATTGTTGTTGCAGCTGTTGTAGTTCCTCTAAATTTTCTTGCAGACGATTCCGTTTTTCCGTGAGTTCGTTTTCTTTTTTCTCTTTTAACGCTTTATCCGCCTGCTGTTCGCGAATAATTTGCTTGTCGGCTTCGAAAATCGTCGTCACCGCACTCATGCGGTCAATAAAGTCGCTGAAGCTTTGCGATCCAAGCAATACTTCTAAATAGCTGATCACTCCGCCGCTTTCCTGCAAAGAGCGGACGCGCTCTTTTAAAATCTCATTTCTTTTTTCAATACGCGCTTGTACTTCGGCAATCTCTTTTTGCAATTGCTCGATATCTTGTTCGGTTTGATCAATATCCGCTGTTAAATTGCGGATTTTCCCGCTCGTTTCTTCGACCGCTAAATCCAGTTTTTTAATTTCTTCGGAAAGCAATTTTTGTTGGGATTGCAGTTTTTTAATTTCCTGATCCGCATTATTGATTTTTTCTTGAACAGCAGATTGCTTCGAACGAATGTTGCTAATCTCATTCCGTTTTTCTTGAATAGCGCGGTCGCTTACCGCCCCCGTGGAATGAGGAAAAGCACTGAAACTTAGCGCCGTTGCCGCAACAAGCGCCATCACTTTCCTCTTTTTCATCGATCCATTCCCCTCTCCCTTAAATCTTGCGACTTTTTTCAATTAAACTTTCAAAAACTTGCGGACAGACATGATGCTTCCCCAAACGCCGATGCATGCTCCGACAAGCAATAAAAGCAAACTAATCTGCCACATAAACGGATTAAACGGAAGAAGTTCTAAAAATGGAACCGTAATTTTCGGTTCTAAAAATTTGTAAATGTTATAATAAACAACAGAAATGGCAGCGATCGGAAAAATCGCACCGATGACTCCAAGCCATAATCCTTCCAAAAAGAATGGCCAGCGGATAAACCCGTTCGTCGCTCCTACTAATCTCATAATCTCAATCTCGCGCCGCCGCGCGAAAATCGTGATTTTAATAGTATTGGAAATGAGAAACATCGCGGTAAACAATAAGCCGATGATGAGCACAAGGCCAATATTGCGCGCTACCTTCAACGTGCTAAACAATTTTTCCACTTGACCTTGGCCGTAATTCACTTTATGGACAAATTTCAATTTTTCAATTTCCTTCGCTACTTTGATCGTATCGACCGGATTTGCCGTTTTCACTACATATACGTCGCTTAACGGATTATCCTGCTCAAACAGACGGAACGAAGATCCTTCCTCGCCGAAGCTTTTAATTAGTCTTTTCAGTTCTTCGTCTTTCGAGGAATAATGGATTTCCTTCACTTGAGGAATCTTCTCAATCTGCGCACGAAGCGCTTGTTTATTTTTTTCATTCGCCGTTACATCAATATGAACGCGGATTTCGACATCATTTTCGATGTTTTTCGCAAAATGATTCATGTTAAACATGACGATTAA
Organism: Parageobacillus sp. NEAU-HV-2; assembly: GCF_059115485.1. Classification (NCBI taxonomy): domain Bacteria; kingdom Bacillati; phylum Bacillota; class Bacilli; order Caryophanales; family Anoxybacillaceae; genus Parageobacillus; species Parageobacillus sp. NEAU-HV-2. Next base: position 68,387 of record NZ_JBXUJJ010000005.1, on the reverse strand, counting down.
AAACGCACCAACTAGCAATAATGTGACCGTCACCGCACTAATGGAAGCAAACGTCATCCAGCCGTTGCGGCCAAGACTTTTCACGCTCTCCCGCATATGTCGCTTCAGGGTACTAAGCCTCATAGCCGTATTCCCCTTTCGCCTCGTCACGGACGATTTTTCCTTTTTCAATGGCGATAACACGGCGGCGAATCGTATTAACAATTTCGCGGTTGTGCGTCGCCATGACGATCGTCGTGCCGCCGTCGTTAATTTTCTCAAATAGGTCCATAATTCCCCATGATGTTTCCGGGTCTAAATTCCCGGTCGGCTCATCGGCAATGACAATTTTCGGAGAGTTGACAATCGAGCGTGCGATGGAAACGCGCTGCTGCTCCCCACCGGAAAGTTCGTTTGGATAAGCGCGGACTTTATGCTTTAATCCGACTAATTCCAGTACTTCCATCACTTTTTTGCGAATGACTTTTGGCGATTCCTCAATCACTTCCAAAGCGAACGCTACATTTTCATATACCGTTAGCTTAGGAAGCAATTTGAAATCTTGGAACACGACGCCAATGTTCCGGCGCAATAATGGAACTTTACTGTCTTTTAATTTTGCCAGATTTACCCCATTGACCATAATCGTGCCGCTCGTCGGTTTTTCTTCGCGGTACATCATTTTTATAAATGTTGATTTTCCTGCACCGCTAGGTCCGACGACATAGACAAATTCTCCTTGTTTTATGCGAACGCTAATGCCATTTAGGGCTACTACCCCATTCGGATATGTCTTATATACATCCTGCATTTCGATCATTTTTATCACCTAGTCTCATTGTCCTTGTTGTCATTCCTCGAGCTGTTTCGTGTCATTTCGAACATATTATACAAAATTCCGCAATTTTTATTATAGCACTATTTCGAAGACTGTAATTTTACATTTATATTTCAAATACATTACGCAAACAAAAAATCCGGTCCCTATAAGGAACCGGACGGTAATTGTTACTTTTTGGACGCAAGCCATTCTGCGACTTTGTCTGCATCTTCTCCTTTGATGATTCCTGGTGGCATACCGCCGCGCCCTTTTTCAATGATCTGTTTAATTTCGTCTTTCGAGTATTTGCTTCCGACTTTTTGTAAGTTCGGTCCTGCCCCGCCTGATAAATCTTTCCCATGACAAGAGGAGCAGTTTTGTTGGAAAATATCCTCTGCTGCTGCGGTAGTATCCCCTCCACCATTATTGCCATTGTTGTTATCTGTTGCATTGTTGCCGCCGCCACAGGCCGCGAGCGCTAGCGAAGCACCTAGAAATACAGTAGCAAGTTTCCATTTCATAGATGAACTCCCCCTACTTGAATAGTAATTCATGTTTATTATAACCGATTTTGCAAAAATTACGTACGTTGAAATCCTTCACCAAACACTTCTGTCGCGTTCGTTACAATGACAAACGCTGATGGATCAATGCTTCTGACCAATTGTTTCAATTTTGTGAACTCCGATTGCTGCACGACGCACATCAGTACCGGGCGCTCATGTTCCGTGTAGCCGCCATAGGCCGGCAGCTTTGTCACCCCGCGGTCAATTTCATGCAAAATCGCCTGGCGCACCTTTTCTTCCTCGTTCGTAATAATCAGCGCCATTTTCGAATAGCCGAGGCCGACTTGGACTAAATCGATCGTTTTGCTTGTCACATAAAGGGCGATAAGCGCATAAAGCGCCCGTTCAATATCAAACACAAACGCCGCTGTTAAGACGATCAGCCCATCAATCAAAATGACGCACATCCCAAGCGACAGACCTGTATATTTATGGATAATTTGCGCCGCTAAATCCGTTCCGCCTGTCGATGCTCTGCCGCGAAAGACAATGCCAAGACCAAGACCAACGCCAATGCCGCCAAACAGCGCGCCCAATAACGGGTTATGGGTGGCTGGTTCAATTCCTTTTGTTACATACACAACAAATGGCAAAAACACCGTTCCGACAAGCGTTTTGATGCCAAACTGCCGACCTAGCAGCACGACACCGGCAATAAATAACGGAATGTTAAGCGCCCACTGGACATAAGCCGGCTGCCAGCCAAACAGTGCATACGTGATCGTGCTAATGCCGCTTACCCCGCCAGAAGCGACGCGGTTTGGCAATAAAAAGACATTGAACGCTACCGCGACGATGGCAGAGCCAATCAATATGCATACATATTCCATGGCAAGTTTCATTTTTGGATGTCTTGACCGATTTCTTCTTCCCATTCGCCAAACCTCCCATGAGAGTATAGCACGACCATTCCCACAAGTAAATGACAGCGAAATAAAGCAGTAACGCAGTAAAGTTAGTTTGCACAAAAAAAGGCACCTACTATCGAACGGGCGATAATAGATGCCTTTTAACTTATTTTAGTTTCGCACGCAAATAAGCATCGATAAAGATATCGATCTCGCCATCCATCACTGCTTGCACATTTCCGACCTCGACGTTGGTGCGATGGTCTTTGACAAGCGAGTAAGGATGAAACACATACGAACGAATTTGGTTTCCCCAGCCGATTTCCTTTTGTTCGCCGCGAATTTCGGCAAGCTCGGCTTGCTGTTCTTCGAGTTTCTTTTGGTAAAGTTTCGCTTTAAGCATGTTCATCGCTTTTTCGCGGTTTTTAATTTGCGAGCGCTCCGATTGGCATGTCACGACAATGCCGGTCGGAAGGTGGGTGATGCGCACCGCCGAATCGGTTGTATTGACGTGCTGCCCGCCGGCGCCGCTCGAGCGGTACGTGTCGACTTTAATCTCTTCCGGGCGGATTTCGATTTCAATATCATCATCCATCTCCGGCACGACTTCGCAAGAAACGAACGACGTATGGCGGCGCCCTGACGCGTCAAACGGCGAAATCCGCACGAGCCGGTGCACGCCTTTTTCCGCTTTTAAATAGCCGTAGGCGTTATGCCCTTTAATTAAAAGCGTGACGCTTTTAATGCCTGCTTCTTCCCCAGGCAAGTAATCCAGTGTTTCGACTTTAAACCCTTTTCTCTCCGCCCAGCGCGTATACATTCTTAGCAGCATCGAAGCCCAGTCTTGCGATTCCGTACCGCCTGCGCCCGGATGGAGCTCTAAAATCGCATTGTTTTTATCATACGGCTCGTTTAATAAGAGCTGAAGTTCAAATTCGCTAAAGTCCTTCGTCAATTTTTTCGCTTCCGCGACCAGCTCCTGCTGCAAATCTTCATCCGGCTCTTCTTTAATCAATTCGTACGTCACTTCTAAGTTTTCAAAGCGCTCTTGCAAAGCTTCAAATTCACTCACTAAGTCTTTCAGCGCATTGGCCTCCGCAATCACCGTCTGCGCTGCTTTCTGATCATCCCAAAAGTTTGGCGCGGCCATTTGTTCTTCTAGCTCGCGAATGCGCGCCTGCTTTGCTTCGAGGTCAAAGAGACCCCCTTATTTCCGCTAATCGCTTAGCCATTTTTTCCAATTCGTGTTTAATTTCAATTAAGTCAATCATCATGCCTTCACCTCGTTACTTTATTGTACTAAAATTTTCCATGCTCGCCAATGGGCTCATGCCCCGTTCTCGCGCAAAACAAAGTGAGAGGAAATCCCCCCACTTTGCCCTTTCGATTATGCGTTTTTCCCGCAGCAATGTTTATACTTCTTGCCGCTGCCGCAAATGCAAGGATCGTTACGGCCGATGCGCACCGCCTTGCGGTACGGTTTTCGCTTCGTTTCTTCTTCTCCTTCTTTCGGATGAACCGCTTCGCCTTTTGCCACTTCCTGGCGCTCGAGATTGCTATGAATTTCGGCCTTCATAATATATCTTGCCACTTCTTCTTCAATGGAAGCAATCATGTTTTCAAACATCGCATATCCTTCCATTTGGTACTCGCGAAGCGGATCCACTTGTCCATATGCGCGCAAGTGGATGCCTTGGCGCAGCTGCTCCATCGCGTCAATATGATCCATCCATTTCATATCGACGGCACGAAGGACGATAACACGTTCAAATTCACGCATTTGTTCCGGCGGAATTTGCTGTTCTTTTTCATCATAGCGCGCTTTGACTTTTTCCCAAATGAGCTCGATCATTTCTTCCGGCTCTTTGCCGCGCAAATCGTTAACGGTCACATCGCCTTCCGGCAACAGGTTGGCATTGAGGTAATCAATGATCCCTTGTAAATTCCATTCTTCTGGAAGCTCTTCTTTCGGCGTATGCGCGTTAACAACGCGCTCAATAACCGACTGAATCATTTTTTCAATAATGCCGCGCAAGTTGTCAGAGTCAAGCACTTCATAGCGCTGGCGATAAATGATTTCGCGCTGTTCGCGCAATACATCGTCATATTGAAGCAACTGTTTGCGCGCATCGAAGTTGTTGCCTTCGACCCGTTTTTGCGCCGATTCTACCGCTTTTGTCACCATTTTACTTTGGATCGGCTGCGAATCGTCCATGCCTAAGCGGTCCATCATCGCCATTAAGCTTTCCGAACCAAAGCGGCGCATGAGTTCATCTTCGAGCGACAGATAAAACTGCGATACCCCCGGGTCTCCTTGACGTCCGGAACGGCCGCGCAACTGGTTATCGATCCGCCGGCTTTCATGGCGCTCCGTACCAATGACCGCCAAACCGCCGAGCTCTTTCACTCCTTCACCGAGCTTAATGTCGGTACCGCGCCCGGCCATGTTCGTTGCGATCGTCACCGCGCCTTTTTGGCCAGCTTGAGCGATAATTTCCGCTTCTTTCGCATGGTTTTTCGCGTTCAATACATTATGCGGAATGCCACGTTTTTTCAACATGTCCGAAAGCAATTCCGACGTTTCAATCGCTACTGTCCCAACAAGCACCGGCTGTCCTTTCGCATGGCGCTGTGCGATATCTTCCACCACGGCGCGGAATTTGCCTTCCATCGTCCGGAAAATCAAGTCCGGACGGTCTTCGCGAATGACCGGCTTGTTGGTCGGAATGACGACGACTCGCATGTTATAAATATTGCGGAATTCTTCTTCTTCCGTTTTTGCCGTCCCCGTCATTCCCGCCAGCTTTTCGTACATGCGGAAATAGTTTTGGAACGTGATCGTCGCGAGCGTCATCGATTCGTTTTGAATTTCGAGCCCTTCTTTCGCCTCGATCGCCTGATGCAATCCATCGCTATAACGGCGGCCATGCATTAGGCGCCCGGTAAACGGGTCGACGATGACGACTTTGCCGTCTTCGACGACATAATCGACATCCCGCTGCATCGTCACGTGCGCTCTCAGCGCCAAGTTAATATGATGGTTTAGCGTAACATGCTTTAAGTCGAATAGGTTATCAATGCCAAACGCTTTTTCCGCTTTCGTAATTCCTTCTTCGGTCAGCTGCACGCTTTTCGTCTTTTCATCGTACGTATAGTCGACACCTTTTTTCAACGTGCGCACAAACGCATTCGCCTGGATATACAGCTTTGTCGATTTTTGCGCCGTACCGGAAATAATGAGCGGCGTCCGCGCTTCATCAATTAAAATCGAGTCGACCTCGTCAATAATCGCGTAGTAAAGCGGGCGCTGCACGATATGCTCTTTATAAAGCACCATGTTATCGCGCAAATAGTCAAAGCCGAATTCGTTGTTCGTGCCATACGTAATATCGGCATTATACGCCGCCTGCTTTTCTTCGCGCGACATGCCGCTTAAGTTCAAGCCGACGGTCAAACCTAAAAACTCATACAGCTTGCCCATCTCCGTCGCGTCGCGGGTCGCTAAATATTCGTTGACCGTCACGACATGCACGCCTCTTCCCGTCAAGGCGTTTAAATAAACTGGCATCGTCGCCGTCAGCGTTTTTCCTTCCCCGGTCTTCATTTCTGCGATATCGCCCTCATGAAGAACAATACCGCCCATAATTTGTACTTTATATGGATATAAGCCAAGGACGCGCTTTGCCCCTTCGCGCACGACGGCAAACGCTTCAACAAGAAGATCATCGAGCGACTCGCCTTGCTGATAGCGAGCTTTAAACTCCTCCGTCTTTTGCCGCAACTGTTCATCCGATAACTTTGCCATCTCTGGTCCAAGCGCATCGACTTGGTCCGCAATCTTTTCTAAACGACTCAGTTGGCGTTTGTTTGGGTCAAACACCTTTTTCAATACTCCAAACATAGAAAACGCTCCTTATTTTCAATAGAATCACTAATTTACATAATATCACGTACACGAATGGGTGACAACTAAGAGGCGGAAACGGGAGAGGAGACAAATGCTAAAAAGAAAAAAGAGGAAGTGAAAACGGAGGTTGCTTCATTTTATTTACTGCAAAATCGTCTCCACCGTTTTTTCCTTCCTCCTGTCCAACAGGATAACAATCCCCTGCCGGAAGACAGCAGGGGATGAACGTTAATTCGCCTCAATTAAGCCATATTTCCCGTCTTTGCGGCGATACACGATGTTTGTACGGTTTGTTTCCGCATTCGTAAAGATGAAAAAGTTATGGCCAAGCAAATTCATTTGCAAAATCGCTTCTTCGCTGTTCATCGGTTTTAAGCTAAAATGTTTCGTGCGGACAATTTCAAATTCTTCTTCCTCATTCTCCACTGCCGCATGGTTAGGCACGGCAACGACTTGTTTTACCTCTTTATCGCGATCGCGCAATTTGCGGTTGACTTTCGTTTTATGCTTGCGGATTTGTCGTTCCAATTTATCGGCAACTAAATCAATGGCCGCATACATATCATCATGGCGTTCTTCCGCCCGCAACAACAAATGTGGCATTGGAATCGTCACTTCAATTTTTCCGTGTTTATCGTTATATACTTTTAAATTTACATGAACATGTACATCTTCCGTATGATCCAAATATCTTTCCAATTTCCCAATTTTTTTCTCTACATACTCACGCAATGCCGGAGTTACTTCGATGTTTTCCCCGCGAACGTTATAGATCATTGCTGATCACTCCTTTATCAATCTATATGTTTTATATTCTACAACACTCATGAAAACCCTTCCTGAATCGGCAAAATGTTTTTGAAAATTTTGTGAAAGCCAAGAAAAAATATGGTAATATTTACTTAGCAAATAATCTTTTTTTCATAAACAAAAAATAGTCCTATTTTACCATCTGGAGTGTGGCAAAATGCGAAAAATACATATTTCAAAAGCCAAAAGCGGCGACGTGCTTGCCGTCGATCTTTTCGGCGTAAACGGCGTCATTCTTCTGTCCAAAGGCGTGCGCCTGACCAACCAATACATCCGCTCGCTGCAAATGAAAGGCGTTCAGTATATTTACATCGACGACAAACATACGCATGATATTAAACCGCGGCCGCTTATCAGTCCGACCGTCCGCCAGCAGGCCGTAAAAAAAGTATACGACACGATGACCGCTTTGATCGAACAAAAAAAGCTGATAAGCCGTGTTTCTTCCCTAGACCTAGGGATGGAATATCAAAAAGTGTTTAAAGAAATTTTGGATTATTTGCTGACAAAAGAAAATCTGATCATTAACTTATCGGACTTAGTGGTGTCCAACGGCTACTTTTTTCACCACTCCGTCAACGTCGCGACGATTGCCGGCGTCATTGGCATTGCGAAAGGATATAGTCCCCAGCAGCTGCTCGATCTTGGGGTCGGAGCGCTCTTGTTTGACATCGGCATGACGCAGCTTCCGGAAGGGCTTTGGCGGAAGAAAGGAGCGCTGACTGAAGAAGAAAAGGATATTCTTCGCCGCCATACTTTTTTCGGCTTTGAGCTTCTGCGACGGCAGCGCAACATTTCCCTGTTGTCCGCCCACTGCGCGCTCCAGCATCATGAGCGCTATGACGGCAGCGGCTACCCGCGCCAGCTGGCGGGGGAAGAAATTCATGAATATGCGCGCATTGTGGCCATCGCGGATGTGTTTGACGCGCTTACCTCGGCGCGCTACCATCGCAAACAATATTCACCGCATGAAGCGGCAGAATATTTATGCGCAGCCGGTGGCATTTTTGACTATGAATTAATTAAACTATTTCTCTCGTACATCGCCATTTATCCCGTCGCTACAACCGTCGTATTAAACACCGGATATATCGGAGTCGTATCGCAAGTATTCCCAGACTTTCCGCTGCGGCCGGTCGTGCGCGTGATTAAAGATCCGTACGGCGAAGAGCTAAAAAGCCCGTACGAAATCGATTTGCGCAAGGAAATTAATGTGACGATCGTCAAAGCCGTATAAAAAACACCGAGCCCCACACAATGGGACTCGGTGTTTTCATTGCTCCACATATCGCTTTAACAGCCGGGTGATGGTCATCTTCCACGCTTGAAACGCGGGAGAAAGATGCTGTCCGATAATGTGCTGCTTTATGTTCGTATCGGCAAAATTTCCATCTAGTTTATACGCTTCTTCCAACACATCGGAAAATAAACGCAAGTGATGGACGATGTCTGTTTCCTCGGCAAACAGCTGGCATAAATGCACATTCGTCTCGCTTATCTTCGCTAACGCTGTAAAAATATCAGCTAGCACCTCGTCCCCTTGCGTCCGCTCGTAATTCACGAAACTTTCTTCCACATATGCAAACCCTTCCTCGATCGTATCGAGAAGCGCCACGTATTTTTGCACCATTTCAAGCTGCGGAGTTGTTAACACAGTCATCTCTATCACAACCTATCGTTTTTTATCGTAAAACATCCCGTCCATTACTAAAGGCTGCTCGTACGGATTCGTGTAATGGGCATTGGCCCGCCTTTTCTCGCCGATCATCGCCAAATCGCGCTGGATTTGCCGCTTGATCGCCTGCAATTGTTCTTCAATCTCCCGATTCCACGCAACGATTTGCCGCCCAAGCCGCTGTTCTTCCTCGCTATACGGCGGACGAAGCTCGGCCATGAGCTTCTCCCGCCGTATAAGCAGCCGCTCGATCGCGGCTATCTTCTCATCGCGCGCTTCCGCTGTGATCGGCATCGCAACGAGGTCACGCAGTTCTTTCGTCACCGCCAATAAATCATGGACGACGCCCATTACGCTTGCCCGCCTTGCGCGTATTGACGCTGCCGATTGATTTGTATCACTTGCTTCCACGTATCGCGGAACTCGGTCACATACCCTTCGACTTCATCCAAAATCGCCGCATCATTTTTCACATTCGCCTCGACAAGCCGGCGGTAAATGTAATCGTACATGAGCATCATCGATTTCGCTACGTCATATTCCATATTCAGCGTCACCATCAGCTCTTGAATAATGTTTTGCGCTTTAATTAAATTTTCGTTCCGCGCTGGGATATTGTTTTCTTCGATCGCCTTGCGCGCTAGTTTAATAAATTTCAAGCAGCCGTTGTATAACATCAATGTCAGCTCACCTGGCGACGCTGTCTGCACCGCGTTCGTTTGGTAGTTTTGATACGGATTGTTCATGGTCATATCGTTCACTCCTTTTTGGTCATGATGGAATGGCGCGCTTCAAGTCATTACGCAGCGCAAGCATTCATCCAGCATTTTCCGTTACCCTTGCATTCCCCCACCAAAGGCGTTCATTAAGTACATGCTTTGCTGATTGGCGCGCTGAATCGCTTCTTCCATCGCCGTAAACTGGCGCCAGTAGCGGTCTTCGATTTGTTTGAGACGGTCTTCAAAGGCATCGATACGTCTATCAAGGTCGAGTAAGTTTTTCCCAATCGTAAATTGGTTGTTTGCCCATGTTGATTTACCAGCACGTTCATTAATTTTTTCCATTATATTATCAATCGTATCATATAATCGAGTCATAATCCCTTTTTCAGAATCAGTTGTACCTGAGCTTATAAATAATTTTTCAATCGATTCAGGATCTTCTTCGATTGCCGCTTTTAACTTTGCTTCATCAATAATTAATTTACCACCATCTAAATAGTTTGGTGATGTTGTAATACCGATGCTAGCAAGCTGTTTATATTTTTGATTAATTGTTTCATTAGAAACAGGTTCATAAAAATTGAACCGCATTTGTGATAATCCACTAGAAAGGATCGGGTCTCTTCTGAGCAAACCGCTCTTTGCTTTCTCTTCCCAAAGTTCGATTTGCTTCTCGGACATCGCTTCTTTTTGTTCATCGGTTAATGGTGGATAATCACGATAACGCTCCTCTGAAATTTTATTTTGAATTTTTTCAATCGTTTCATTGTATTTATCAATGAAATTTTTAATGTTTTCAAACACCGCTTCTGTATTATTACTAATCGAAATAGATACACTCGGATCAGATGTCGAAAATGTATCTTTAAGTGTAAACGTTACCCCTGATATCTCAAATGTATTGGACGTACGTTCCGTCTCTAACCCGTTAATCGTAAATTTTGCATTTTGCCCACCTTGTTCGACAGCACTTCCAAATTTCAATACGGTGTTCAAGAATTCACCAGATGTAATGATTTCATCACCAGATTTATTAAAATCTCCTGTTTCCTTTCGCGTTAAAGTAACTTTATCGGAAAATGAATCATAAAACATGGTAACGCCAACACCTGAACTATTAACGCGGTTAATGACTGTATTTAATGATTCATTGCCTTGAACACCAAATTTTTCTGTAACAGCTTGCCCAGATGCATCATAAGTAGTGATTCCAAAAGTAAAATAATTTTGCTGGTAAGTGATTTTAACAACCGTATCTTTGGCAATCTCAGTATCCATTGTAATTTTGCCACTTTCTAAATCAATAGTACCAACTTGATTGCCATTTTCATCTTCAATCCTCTTGTCTACCGCATCGTATGTATATACTTTGCTGCCATATTCAAGCTTGAAAATAGCATTACCAACAATAGAACCTTTCGCTAATTGAATCTCTTTTGTTGCTTCGGAAAGTGTTTTTTCCTCAATTTCTTTATTAGTATAATAGTCTACTTTTATCGTACTATCTTTTTTTATTGTGTCAAAAAAAGTTAAATTACCGTTGCTGTCAATTTGTACCTCTCCCGTAGCTGCTGGCGCTCTGTTTACCACCTTATAAGCTTTGCCATCTACTTTTACCACAATATCATCTAAAATGCCATCAGAATCTCCATCATCCAACAAGACTGATTGTCCATCTGCAGTTTTTATATTATTCAAATTAAACGTCTTTGAATCTGCCGTAACAGCTATTGTTTCGCTTTTCACGCTCCCCGTTTTCCAAGTAAGAGTTTTGTCAAAATCACCAGTTATAGAATGCAATCCCTTTGTTACATCAATTTTTTTTGCAGGGTCTTTTGATATTCCTTTCGCTGGATCAATATCATCGGTACTTACCTTTGTCGCAGCCGATGCTAACTGTTTTACTTCTGTTATGGTATAGGAAGCCATGCTTGCTGAACTTGTCGCTGTAGCTGTTACTTTCGCTTCGTTAGACGAAGTTGCTGTTCTTACACGGTACTTTGATGATAATTTCATGTTAAATACTTCATTTCTTAAAGCAAAAAGAAGAGAGTTCATCTCCCGATAATCATCGCGCTGCCACTCTAAAATTTGCTTTTTCTGTTTCAACTTATCGAGCGGCATCCGCTCCGCTTTCATCAAATCGCTGACGATTTGGTCGATATCCATCCCACTCGCTAGGCCGCCAATGCGCATGTTGCTTGCCAATTCCACTCACCACCATTAAATTTTTTTATCGACAATCAACCCGACAAATTCCATCATCGCCGCGTACATATCCAACAGCTTTTTCGGCGGAATTTCGCGAATCACTTCATGTGTCCGTTCATCGACAATTTGGACGTAATATTCCTGCAGTTCGTCATGCAGTTCAAACTTGATAGACGTATGGCTCGGCTGCAAGAATTCGTTTAAGCCTTTCACGACTTCTTCCAGCTTTTCTTTCGGGAGGTCTTGCTGCAGAGTTTCTGAAGTGCTGGCATAGTTCTGCGTTTGCGATTCTATCACGCTACTTGCCTTTTCATTGCGAATACGTTCATAGAAATAAGATGGAGAATGCGAAGATACCCGTTCCACCGACATAAACGCTCGCTCCTTTGCATGAACACTATCTATGTTTTATATCGGATGGAGATGGGGAGTTGTGAAGGGGGAAAGAAAATAAAAAAGCAGGGGATTATTTCTTGTGTACAATATATTCATACTCTCCCCCAAATCCCTATAAAATATTGCTCTTCTACCTCTATTTGTTCCTTGCTTGTGTGAAAAATATATAATTCCTTTTCCGGAAAAGTTTTGTGCTGCTGCTTATAACCATTCCATGCATCGGACACACTATGATACCGATCGATCACGACCATTTCCTCAATGATACGTTTTCCATTTTGCGAATAAGCCGAAATAGCCTCTACCAAAACAAATTGATTCGGATATTGCTTACGTACCTCTGACCATTTCATTTGTTGGCCTCCATTTCTTTTTATTTATTTTATCGCTAATCACCTTACACACATATAAAAAACAACATCTTTAATTTAAACGATGACAGTTTTAACCCTAAAAGTTTCCCTCCTTCAGTAACAATGAGAACAATGAACATTAAGCTGTATCCCATTACTAATCAAAAGGGACACAATTCTACGAAATCCATTTTCCCGAAAATCATCAGGCATGATCGCAATCAACGTATAATCGGCGATCGAATGGTAAAACTGCATTTTTCGGCCCGCCTTCTCCGTATACCACTTGTAACGCGTCGAACCATATAGTCCGAAATACTCGACAATCCACTTTCTGCCGTTTTGCTCGATCACCCAGTCAGGGATGTATACTTCGTCATATTCATGGTTCACAAAACGACATCCTTCTCTTTCCACTTTCCCATCAACGACCGCGCGAATCAAAAAGTTATGGATTTCTAGTTCTTCTTTTGAATCGCACAATTGCCCGTCCACGCCTACAAGCAAGCGAAACTCCTCAGGGGAAAACGTGTATTCCGGGTAGGATTCCATAATCCAACGGTAAAATTTGCTGTCGTAATGGCGATCGACCATGCTGATAAACCGCGGGAAATGCTTGCGAAAATACGCCCGGTTTAACCGCGGCAACTCCTCGCGGCCGATCCCTCGTTTGACACAAAACGTCCGCAGCGCCTGCGCCCGGTTTTGCGGCGAATGCCAATGTTGGTTTGGCACACGCTGAAACTCTGTCACATCATACTTACCCGGAAACACCGCCTCTATAATCTCAATCGGCGAACCGTGATATTCATGCAACAGACCAGTCAACCCTTCCTCCATCAGCCGCTGTTTCGTCATAAAGCGCGGGACATCCTGCTCGGCTACTTTCTCTCTGTCAATCAAATCCATAATTGCCCGTTTTACATTGTCGATATCTTTCCAGTAGCCATTTGGTTTGGTGTGAAAATCATCAAGTGAAAACTGATCGGGGAAAAGATATTGTATAAACTCTAGAGGCGAATTACGGTGATGTTTTAAAGCTGCGCTAAAACGATGCTTGATGAGCATTTGCTGCGTCACTTTCTTCGGCACGTCTTCGAACTGAATCTTTTCCTGACGAAGCATGTCCATAAACTGTTCTCTTAAAAATTCGCGGTTCATTGCATAACCTTGAGGAATTTTTTTAAAATCCGTTTCTTTAAAACGGCCGGGGTATAGGGCGCTTATCAAGCGAAATGGGGAGTAACCGTATCGCTTTAAAGGATTGGAAAATCCCCATTCGACAAGCACATATCGATTTACTTTTTGAGGGATCTCCTCAATCTTGATTCCCTCTTTATCCAAATACCACTCCAAACGTTTACGTATATTTTCAACATTACGCCAATAATCAACCGGAACACGGTAGAAGTCGAATTCATTATATTGGTTAGGGTAAACAAACTCAATGAGCCGACGGGGAGATTTAAACCGATTCAAAACTCCCCAAAGTTTTTGTTCTCCAATAATCTTTTTATTTATCTTCGGAATTTGTTCCCTTGATAAACCAAGTTGTACTTCTAGCACATAGCGTACCAAGATGATGACATTTTCGTCCTTTTCCCATGTCCCTGCCGGAAGCGCCTTTCTCTTTCCAGCTAGCAATTCTTTGTACACACCTATAATCGGGAATTGTTCCAATTCGCAACAAGGAATTGTCCGATATTCATTTGTATCCGTCACTTAAATCACCCCCTTCGATTATAGCATATATACAAACGTATGTTCTATATGCTTTTAAAATTTTTTGTCTTATCATCCTAACAAAAAACATACCGAGGAAGCCAAATGTCCCTCGGTATGTTTTCTCGTATTAACGAAGCAATTGCAATACTCCTTGTGGTTGTTGGTTGGCTTGCCATGCCTCAACGTCTTTCGAACGTTGTGTAGACTACATCTTCACCTTTCCAGCTTGTCGCTGGCGAAGGGCTGGGCGCTTCGGTTCGGCGCTTGCCTCCCCTACGGACTTCATCACCATAGCGATTCGCCTTAGGTGGTATGTCCTAGTCGTTGAACCTTCTCCACCCTTTCGGGACAGGAGCTTGGCTGCTGATTGCCCATTGTTCCATCTTTCCTTTTTTCAAGCCATCACGCCTGCCGTTTCCAGCTTCGTTGTGGCAAGGAAAGCTTTAGGGCTTCCCAGCAATTCACCCAGTGATCCTCTTAGCCGTTTCCAGCTAAGACGCCCTTCCAATCAAATTACCGAAGCAGTTGCAACACCGCTTGCGGAATTTGACTAGATTGAGCCAACATCGCTTGTGCTGCTTGAGAGAGGATGTTGTTCTTAGTGAACTCCATCATTTCTTTGGCCATCGTGCCACCCTCACTTTCGTGACGGGACCAGACTACATCTTCACCCTCAGCTTTACCTGTTAGGGGCCGGGCGCTTCGGAATGATACAGGACGATGAAGGAATCCTGTTCACCCTACGGACTTCATCGCCATAGCTGCTCGCCTTAGGCGGTATGTCCTAGTCGTTGAACCTTCTCCACCCTTTCGGGACAGGAGCTTGGCTGCTGATTGCCCAATCCTTTGGCTTTTTTCGCCGTCACGTCTGCCGTTTCCAGCTCCGTTGTGGCGCCAAAGGCTCTAAGGGGTTTCCAGCAATTCACCCGGTGATACTCCTAGCCGTTTCCAGCCAGGACGACTGTGCCTGTCGCCATTTAAGCGGCTAAGGCATAATCAACGTCACGGATACGAGACTCAGCTGCAGTTAAGTTCTCAGCTGATGTACCTAAGTTGTTGATAGTGTGCTCTAAGCGGTTTTGAACAGCACCTAGTTTTGCACGTTCAGAAGATACAGATTTAATAGCTGCGTCTAATTTTGTTAAAGCTTCTTGAGCTCCCACTTGTGTTGAAATATCAACTCCAGAAATTCCGAGAGCTGTTGTTCTCATGTCATTAATAGAGAATGAAAGGCTTTGCCCTTTGTTAGCACCAATATGGAAAGTCATCGCCCCATTTCCGGCGCTCTCCATAGAAGCTTTGTCAAGCCCTAGTTTACTTAGTGTATTTCCATTTGTAACGTCTTCCAACTGTACTGGACCACTTGGGCTTGTAATTACTAATCTTCCATTATCCACTTTTACTGTTACGTTTTTAATATAATCAGGATCACTTGATGTCCAACCTGCATTTGTATTATAGTTTGCAATTTCAGTATTTATAGCAGTTTCTAATGCAGCAGCATAAGTATTAGCATCACTACCTGCTGCTCCTGCAGGAGATGTGATTTCCATAGTATGTCCGTTAATCGACAGACGGAATTTATCAGTTCCCGCAATTGCATCAAGGATCTGATTAGTTCCATTATTAATAATTACGTTTCCATTCATCTCTGAACCGGCACCAAGGAATAAGTCAAACACAGAGTTTGATCCTTGTGCATTAGTAGTACCATCTGCTAATAAAGCATTACCTGAACTATCTCTATATAAATCAATTTTCGAGTTATTACCTTTTGTGCCACTTTCAATTTTAAAAGTACCAGCTGTTGCATCAGTAATTTTAATGTGCGCAATACCAGTACCAGATTCATCGATAGCTTGGTTGATTACGCGTTCCATGATGTCACGAATTTGACCACTCTCTGCTTGCGTCATAGTAGCAGAAGAGAAATCTTTTTGTAGAACAGCTTTATCAGCATCTGTTAAATATTTGTCCCAATCAATGTCAATTCTTGTTCCATCAATGACTAATGAATCAATTTTTGTAGTATCTAAACTACTAGCATTAACACTAGAAGCGTCTACACCCGTTAATGAACCAGTTGTTTGTTTAAAAACTTGGGCACCTGATAAGGTGTTAATACTATTAGTTCCTCCAGCACCTGATAAATTACCATTCAATAGTTTTTTAGTGTTAAACTCGGTTGTATTACCAATTCGATCAATTTCTTCTTTTAATTGTTTTACTTCGTCTTGAAGAGCTTTACGATCATCATCTGTGTTTGTACCGTTTGCAGATTGAGTTGATAATTCACGCATACGTTGAAGGATAGAATGAACTTCGTTTAAAGCTCCTTCTGCTGTCTGGATGAGCGAGATTCCGTCCTGTGCGTTGCGAGCTGCTTGCTCTAATCCACGAATTTGTCCACGCATTTTTTCAGAAATAGCAAGACCTGCTGCATCGTCACCAGCGCGGTTAATGCGAAGACCAGAAGATAATTTCTCCATTGATTTGGAAGCAGCATTCGTACCAGCAGCTAACTGACGGTACGTATTCAAAGCCGCAATGTTGTGATTAATTCTCATCTTCTTTTCCTCCTTGAAATTTTTTTATTCCACGTCCTTGTGGAAACAATTTTTTAGATTGGTAGATAGCAGATAGATAGAAAGTCGGCCGCCTTTCGTCTCTATCCTGCTTTCACCTTTATTATCGTCAGTCAGTTGTCCTTGTTTAATAGTTTTATAGAATTTTTTTATAAAAAATTGCCCATTTTTTATAAAAGCAAAAATCCCTCTAAGTGCTGTTTAGAGGGGGGCGTTTCATTTGCTCATTTAATTTTTGCAATAAATCCCTAGAGGTGAGAGACGCTTCACTATTTTCTTTTTGGATGGCGAGATAGACTTCTTTGCGATGGATTTCAACATGTTTCGGCGCGTTGATGCCAAGCTTTACTTGATCGCCTTGGATGGCGAGGACGGTGATTTCGATGTCATCGCCGATTTGAATCGCTTCTTTTAGTTTGCGTGTTAGTACAAGCATGTCTCCCGCCTCCTTTATTTCGCCTCGACCTTTTCAGGGAATAGCCGATGTTTCGTTTTGTACGGTGTATTCGTTAAAATCACTTGTTTGCCGAGTTTCTTTTCATAGTTCAACACAATTGGCGCCTGCAAATTAGCCGTCGTTTGTTCAAACGGATCGGCCACCGTGAGAATGACATATACTATCACTTCTTTTTCTGAAGAAAGTTCAAGCTGCGTTACCGTTTGCTCATCAAGTTCGATATCGTAATCTGGAAAATACACGAACGGATCAATCATCGCAAATCCGAGCGCTGGTGTTTTTACTGACTGTAAAATAACAAATGGCGTATCCTCAAGCGGCAATAAAACGAATTGTTTTTCGTCTAAAAAGCCTGGAATACCGTGCTCGAAATGAAAAATATCCTTTTCGCTAATTTCAATTTCACCATGATATTTTGTACGAAGTTTCATCGTTTCACACCTTTTTACTAAATGGAAATTTCAAAATTAGTACCAACAAACCGTAAGTTGACGAAATCGATTTTTAATGAATTGCGCTGTGCAAGATCTATCGTCACTTTTCCCGGCGTATAGTGAATCATCGGCTTGTTTATTTTGGCGCGAATAATCGGTTGATGGACTTTTACATCTATGTGCACTTTCGCTGGTTCAAAATTCGTTTTCACACTGAAAAGAGAAGGAATCCAGCCAATATTGAAATCATATATCGGGCCTTCACTGTTTTCTTTTGCCTGCTCAGCAAGCGGATTGCCGCCGTCTTCAATCTTCATTAATTCATCTCCCTGTCGAGACACGCGAGCAATACCTTCCAGCCAGTCTTCATAACCTTGTTGCGCAAATTCTTCAATGCGGCGGAAAATATGTTTCAAATCCATGTCTTCCCATGCTTTCGTTTGGTCAATGGTTAGTTTGGCTGGTATTGTTTCAATCTTCATTTCTGCCGGTGGTTGTCGCAGGTCAAGCTCTGCTGGCGGCTGTTTAATTTCCTGCACAGGCGGCGTCGTCTTGATAGAAATTTTCGCGACTGTAGATTGTAAACGAATTTGCGGCAACTGCATATTTTTCTCCCTCCTAGAGGAAAAGCTATCTTGTCCTCACAAGATAGCTTAACGCAAAAAGTCAAGAAGCGTCGGCTGAATAATGCGGGCACCGACACCTAGCGCGGCGCGATGCACGCTTTCTTGCGTTTTTAAATCAGTGATAACGCGTTCAATGTCGACATCTTCATTATCGGAGAGAATCTGATGGGCGATGACTTCCTGCTGATCTATTCTCTCTTCCATTAACTCTACTCGATTCAACCGAGCCCCCAATTCCGCACGAGTACTAAGTAAATTATTAATATGCTGATCAATATAACTAAGGTACTGGCTTATATCTTTTCCTGATTTTGTCGCATCATTTAAGTCGCTATTTAAAAATTCTAAATCACTAAATAATCCGTTTCCTTTTGCCGTATTGTCGTAATCAAATACTTTTGTCGGATTCACGTTTACTGGAATATAAATCCCTTTGGACAATTCGATTTTTATTTCATCAGTGTTCTTCGATACAACTGGTGGAGTTTGGCTTAAATCTACTGGTTGTTTTAGTGTATCCGTACCGTTGAAAATATATTTATCTCCGACTTTTGTATTGGCAATAGAAGCTAAGTGTTCTGTTAACTGTTTAATTTCCTCCGAAATTGCTGCACGTTGGCTTACTTCATACGTATCATTGCTCGCTTGGACAACAAGTTCGCGAATGCGTTGCAACGCTTGCGTCGCTTTATCAAGTGCTGCATCTGAGTTTTCAATCCAGCTGTATGCTTCAGAGAAGTTTCGCTTATACTGCTCAACTTCCGTCAAGTTAGTGCGATATATCATCCCTTTCATTGCAATAACCGGATCATCTGAAGGACGATTAATCTTCTTTCCTGTCGCTAATTGATCCTGATATTTTCCAAGTCGCGCATAGCTGGCACTTAAGTTCCTAAGAATATTCCCTGTCAACATCCCTTGCGTTACGCGCATCTTAGTTCACCTACCTTCCTACGACGCCCATGTCGTTAATAATTTTATCTAACATTTCATCGATGACGGTAATTTGACGTGCCGCCGCGTTGTAAGCGTGCTGGTATTTAATCATATTTGTCATTTCTTCATCTAGTGATACGGAGCTGACCGATTGCCGACGTTCCTCTACAGACTGACGTAACACTTCACTGTTATTTTTCAATCGCTCAGCTTGCTGTCCATCAACACCGAGTTTGCCAATCCATCCTTGGTAATTGGATTGAATCGTACCTGATGTTAAAGGAAGCGAGGACGGCAAACTTATTGATACATCTATTAAGTTCACTGTTCCAGACGACAGTAGTATTTTTCCGACACTTGCTAAGTTAAGAGCATTGTTTCCATTTCCAGAGACGCCCTGTTTGGTGGAAGCTGCAATGTTAGAAAGATCATCAATTGCCGATGATAACTTAATGTTCTTAGCAGCTCCTGGAACTGTTAATGTTGATTCATCGAAGAATGCAGGAGCTTTTGAAGTGCTGTTAAGTCCGTAACCCTCTTTATGAATAGCGTTGAATACTGTTCCAAACGTATACGCTAGATTATCCAAGTTGCTAATCGCCTCAGGGTAAATCCCTTTATTAACGATAGTTCCTCCACCACTATCATATTTATAGCCAAATGCCTCTATTAATCCACGTAATTTTCCACTTGGAAAAGTAACCCCAAAAGTAGGAGAAGGTGCAAAAAAAATGTCATTCCCTGCTAGTACTAACTTTTCAACATTACTTTCTGGAACATTATCTCCATTACTATCTTCAGCAATTGGAAAAGAAAGAGAATTAGCTGTACTTCCTTGGACTAAGTAAATTATATTGCCGCTACCATCCTTAATAGGATTGCCATTGCTATCGACAAGGTAAATATTATACATTCCTTCTGCAATCTTTAACGCGTTTCCACCGCTTGGAATTTTCTCAACCTGTACGTTCACTAATTTTGACAATTCGTCAACCAAGCGATCACGCTCATCGTATAAATCATTTGGCAAGTAGCCGTGTGGCTCGATTTCGCTGATTTGCTGGTTGATTTTGCTAATTTGCTGTGCCAGAGAATTGATTTCTGTAATCGTGACACCAATTTCGCTACCTAAATCCCTTTTAATTTGCGATAATGAATCATGCAAATAATGAAACGTTTCCACAACTGCCAATCCGCGTTGGCGAACGACCGAACGCGCTCCTTCGTTTTCTGGATTTGTACTCAAATCTTGCAGCGCTTGCCAAAACTGATCCATCGTTTTCGCTAAGCCATTGTCAGATGGCTCGTTCATGATATCTTCCATTTTTTTTAGGGCGTCTGCCCGTGCTTCCCAGTAGCCAAGCTTATTGTTTTCCCCGCGATATTGCAGGTCTAAAAAACTATCACGCACCCGCTCAATGGAACCGGCTTCGACCCCTGTCCCCATCTGTCCCGGAATTTGCGGACGGTTCATCGAAGCTGGCGGATACGGTTCTGTTTGCACAAAATTAACGCGCTGGCGTGAATAACCAGGTGTGTTGGCGTTAGCAATATTATGCCCAGTTACATATAACGCTGATTGTTGCGTAAACATCCCCCGTTTGGCTACCTCTAAGCCATGAAACGTTGATCGCATCACATGTTCCTCCAATGCTTTAAACTAAGCTTTTGAATCGAATAACGAACGCCCGCTTTCATATGGATTCGGCACTTTGTTCGGTGCTGCATAATTGATAGTTGGCGGTTGCGGCATAAACATATCTAACATTGCATTGACGAACTGTAATGACTGCTGAGTAAGTTGCTGGTTTAATAGATTGATATTTTTCAACTCAGAAATGACTGCTGTTAAATCATCCCGCAGTCTCTCAAGCATTGCCCGTTCCGTTCCTTCTGTTTGCGAAATGCACGCTGTTAATGTCGGTTCGTTCGATTTGCTTACCATCTCGTTAACAACGCGAATTCGTTCCCGCTCAACTTGATTAACTGCGGCAATATATTTTTGTTCCTCTTTCACAATTTCATTCAGTGCTTCCATATCGCCTTTCTTTAACACTTCTGTTTTCTTGTTCGCTAACTCCAACAAGCCTTTATGCAGTTTCACATGCTTTTCTAGCAACTCTATTAATTGTTTGGCAGACAATCCAATCTCTCCCTAAAAGTACATAAAAATTAAACCAGTATGATGTGAATACTGATTTAATTTTCAAAGTAAAATTTGTATATACTTTTCGCGATGGCCTTCACATCAATTTGATATGTTCCGTTTTGCACTTGTTCTTTTAACTTGCGCACTTTCTCTTGACGTTCGACCGTCGATTGAGAAATTTGCTGCAACTCTTTCGCCGCCGCGGAAATTTCCACTTTATCTTGATCTTGCTTAGCTACAGGCTTTTTCGCCTGCATCTCTTTATCGAACTGACGTCTATAAGGATTAACGCCCATCAAGCCGAATTTGTCAATTCTCATGAAAATCCCCACCCTTTTCCATGTCTCTATGCCGCTTCCATATCTCCTACCTATATTATCGGCAACCGAAAAAGATTGTTTACAAAAAATCGAAATTAATTCCCGTCATCCTCTTTCGTCGTATAATAAACTTTTTCTACATGACGCTGTTTTTTCATTTCTTCTTCCTTTTGCAGCAATTCTAATTGTTTATTTAAGTCTTTTGAACAGTTTGCGCACATTCTTCCTTCACGAATCAGCGTACCGCAGCGGTCGCAAGGGTATCCTAAATTCGGGAATTGGGCGAGTTGTAGACGTCCGCTTTTAATGAATTTAATCAGCAGCGATTCCTTCACACCTGTTGCATCTATAATTTGCGCCATTGTCGCCATGCGATTTTCCCTTTTGCGCAAAAAGCGATAAACTTTATCGAAAGCCTCTTCTTCTTCTCTATAACAGCTCTCGCAAATATGGCGAAACTGATTTTTTACAAATAGGCGTCCGCAGTTTAGGCAATTTTCTAGATTCATTGTTTCCCCTCCCAATACTTCTCTCTTTCCTTGATTATAAGACAAATAAAGAACGCTTACGTATAAATATTGATAATTAATCCTTGAATTTCCCCGATGGTGCTTAAAAGGTCAATTCCTGGTTTTTCTTTTTGCAATACGGCATTCGTTAAATCAATTAGCCTTTTGTCCACTTCCTTCACAATCTTATATAGCCGCGAACGCCCGCTCCAATTGAAACCGTGCTGTTCGGATAATTGCAAACCGTTTTTCACCACGTCATCCAGCAACTTTTTCACAAGCTTTTTATATTTCCGCAAATCTTCCACCGAACGGGATTCTGCTAAAATTTTTCCTTGTTCTTCAATTTCTTTTGCAAGTTGCTGAAACCGTTCGAGTGCGAGTTCTTCGTTTTTCTTTGCTACGACTTCGGCAAACGATACAGACGCTGAAGCAGTTGCTTCTTTTTTGCTTACGTTTATCATGTTTGCTTTTGTGACTTTTTGAATTTCCACATGAATCTCCCCTATTGTTGTTCAATACTCTTAATTAATTTTAAAATTTCGCCAATGACTGCATAGAGCTGGGAAGGAACGCGATTTTCCGGATCAGCTAAATGCTTGACAAGCGATGAATCGGTTTGCATGGGAATGTTTTGTTGTTGCGCCTGCTTAATGATTTCGTTTACAGTATTGGTTTTAGACTCCGACAGTTGATCAGCCCCTTTTTGATAACTTGTCAACGCGGAAAAATATTGTGGATAACCGTTTTTCATACCGTCCAATCATAACCTTTCTCTCTGTTGGTTTCTTTCGCTTCCGTTGTTTCTGCCGCTGTTGTTTGTTCTTCTTGTTCATTCATTTTCGCAAAAACAATTCCTTTTACATTGTAGCCGATTGCCTCTAGGTTTTCTTTAGTCATCTCCGTTAACGGCTTCAAGCCTTCGACAAGTTTTTCATTGTCCGTTTTAATGGTCAGCGTTAAATTTCGTTCCAATGCCTGAAGCAAAATTCCGATTTTCCCGTATTTTTCTGTATCGAGTAAAAAGTATAGGCTGCAATTTTGCCAATCAAGCTTTCCTCCATCATTTCGGGAGTTTAAATAAACATGGACTGTTTCAATTTGATCATGCAATAACACCGGCAATTGATAAAACATTGTTTGCATATGATTGTTTCCATCAAATTTGCTTAACAGCTGCTGGCCCGTTATATTCGCTAAAGCGTGCTCGGCTTGCTGTGCGATCATGCCAGGTTCTCCTTGGCTTAATTTCATTAACAACGACTTTATATTTTGCGGTTCCATGGCTGGCTGCTTCAACCATAAGGCGCGGGAAACATCTTGTTCATGCTGAAACCCTAATTGCCGAAATTGCTCAAACATATTTCTTGCTGAAACTTCTTCGCCTAGCGGAAGCTTTAATGTTCTTGCCAGTTGTGAAAAAAGCTGCTGCTTCGGCATCTCTTCTTGCGCATTGAAATGAAAAGCGGAAACAAAATGCTTTATTTTTACATCCGCCGGTTGAAAGCGAATCCCTCCAAGCAAATTTTTTACTTCATTTACGACTTTTAAAGCATCGCTCTGCTTTCCCTCCGTAAGCAGCTGCTTCGCTTCCGCCAATTTCGCACTTGCCTGAAGCATTTGCTTCTCCGTTTTCATGTCGGTAAAAAGCATAAATTCTCCTTGCAAAATAGCGCGGTCTAACGTATTGATCACGGCTTCGACGAATTGTTTTGCTTGCTGGCGCGCCAATGTTTGTCCGCTGTTCAACAAAAATGCTGCGTTTTCTAGCTTCTTATTCATCTCTATTTGCAGCTTTTTAAAATCAAGCGCCGCTTGCGACAGTTTTTCCGTAATCGTCTTAACAATTATATCTTTTGTTTGGGCGGGGATAGTTTGAAACCATTCCTCATTCCAATAAGGCAGTTCCGTTTGTTGTCCGTTCGTCGCTTCTGTTCCTGCAGAAATGCGATCTTTTTGCGAAATCCTTTGATCTTCTAATAAGTCTGTTTTCGTTTGAGAATCGAAAATCTCCTCTCCGCTGTTATTGTCCTCCTCCAAATACGGCAAATGTGGCAAGAGATCGAGATGATCTGCCAACTTCGTTAATACCTCGCCGAATGGCCCGCCGTGCAGCACTTCATGGATGGACTGTAAATGCAATTCGGTCACTTCCAACTTTTTATGCGCAAGCGCCTGTATCGTTTCCAATTTTTCATTCAGCGTTCCCTTTGCTTTTTCGAAAAAACGCCTTAATATCGCTTTCTCTTCCTTAGATAGGCGAATTCCTTGCGACAGCAAGATTTGTTTCGCTTTCTCTAATCCGCTGACAGGAAGCAACCCGGTAGCTGCGTCATTCGTTTCCGCTGTTTTCGGTACGGCTTGCACTTGTAAAACATGATCTTTTATGCCGATAATTTGCACAGCAAATTGATCTTCATTCGGGATTTCGCCTTGAAAGCGAACGTGCACATCCTGTCCTTTAATAGTGATAATCGCTTCATTGTTGCTTAATTTTTCCTTCATCGTCGCGAAAAATGTTTCTCCCTCTTTCAAGGAAAACGGGAATGTATTTGCCATTGGCTCGTTCATGATCAAATTGTTGCGAATTTGCATTCATTTCACGCTCCGCTCTATCCTTGCTATTTTTTATATCGGCATGTTTGCCCTCGATATTAACCTCTTGCCAATGTGAACGAAGAAACAGAAGCGGCGCCCGCCTTGAGCAGTACCTTCGCCGCATGCCTTAAGGTCGTTCCAGTTGTGTAAATATCGTCGATTAACACAATTCGCTTGTCTTGCAAAGATGTTTTTCCCGAAAACTGAAAGACGTTTTCCGTCCGCAACCGCTCACGGCGCGATTTTTTCGATTGTTTTTCTAGGTGATGACGTGTGAGGATATCGTGGATGGGGAGATTCAATAGCTCGGCAAGCGCCTTTGCTTGGTTAAATCCGCGTTCGTATAGCCGCTCGGCGCTGAGAGGAATCGGAACGATCAGAAAGGTATGGTCAAAATGACGATAAAATTCATGGCAAAACTCTTCTTGAAACGCTTGGACAATCGCATAGTCGCCGCGAAATTTCCAAAGTGCAACCACTTCTTTCATCACTTCATTGTACATATACACGGACCGATTTTTCGTTAACACGTCTTTCCACTCGCCGTCCTCTTGCCAGCGAACACAATCCGTGCATAATTGTCCTTGACGATGCGATGGTTCCAAACCAGCGAACGGACGGCCGCAAATATCGCAAATTTCTCCGTTAATTCTCATAAACGCATTGCGGCATTTCGAACAAAGACAATCCTCTTCTTTTAATGTCAGCAAATACCGCCAACTCAGCATCGGATTGTACGGCGTATGACAAATTAAGCAATTCATTTCGCTTTCAACAGCCCCCTTTCCGCCGCCTCCTTATTCATTCTCTCAATCTGCTTTTTCGCCGCGACCATCTCCCGCGTCTTTCCATAATGGAAAAAGCGGACGTCGCCGCTCGGATGCTGGGCGCTCCTCCCGACGCGGCCGGCGATTTGCACGAGCGCGCTTTCCGTAAAAATGTTGTCTTCGGCGCCAAGCACGGCGACATCGATGTTCGGAACAGTCACACCGCGTTCTAAAATGGTCGTCGTGACAAGAAGCGGAATGCGTCCGTCGCGGAACGCTTGCACTTTCTCGGCACGCTGCGGATCTTCCGCGTGAACGCCTTCAATCCGCTGGTCCAATTGCTTTAGGATACACACGACTTGTTCGAGCTCATCGATATGGGGGACGAATAAAAACGCTTGTTTGCTTGCTTCGATGCGGGATTGGACCCAGGCCATGACATTGCGGGGAAGACGCCTGCGCTTTAACTGCTTGCGCCAGTTGCCGCACCATTCGAAGGACGGGACAGGAAGGGGAAACCCGTGGTAGCGGGCGGGAATCGTCACCGCTTGGCGCTTGCCATGGCGGACGTCTCGCTGCCAGGAGCGCTTCGGAGTCGCGGTTAAATAAATGAGGCTGGACGTCTCTTTGCACGCTTTTGTGACGGCATATTCCAGCATCGGTTCGACGGAATACGGGAAGGCATCGACTTCATCAATGATCATCACATCAAAAGCGCGGTAAAACCGTAAAAGCTGATGGGTGGTGGAAATAACAAGCGGGGCGAATTTGCCGCGGTCGTCGCTGCCGCCGTACAGGGCGATCAATGGAACGCTTGGAAATGCTTGTTTCAAACGAGGGGCAAGTTCGCGCACAACATCGGTTCTTGGCGTGGCGATGCATACGCGCTTTCCCATCTCCAGCGCCCTCGCGATTCCTGGAAACAATACTTCCGTTTTGCCGGCTCCGCAGACCGCCCATACCAACAATTCGTCATCTTGCACGACCGCGTCCTCCACCGCATCGGCAGCTCGCTGCTGGCCTTGGGATAATGATCCGTTCCAGGAGAGAGGGGAAAGATAGCGATCCTGAGGGAAAGAAAAACGGGATACGACTAGCGCGGTGCATGTGCTGACACGCCCCATCATAATGCATTTGCGGCAATACGTACAAACCGTTTGGCAGCGGGCACAGGGAAATGAGGCGAAAAAATGATCCTCCTCGTTGCCGCATCTCATGCAGCGCCATCCATGTTTTGTTTTCACTATCCCTTTTTCGTAAGCAAGATAGCCGTGTTCATAATGTGCTTGAATAATATCAAGGGGAAATGGAAGTTCCTCAAGGAGAAGCTGTTTTCCTTCCAGAAAAGAAAGAAGTTCTAGGGA
The DNA here is from genome assembly GCF_059115485.1 of Parageobacillus sp. NEAU-HV-2. Classification (NCBI taxonomy): domain Bacteria; kingdom Bacillati; phylum Bacillota; class Bacilli; order Caryophanales; family Anoxybacillaceae; genus Parageobacillus; species Parageobacillus sp. NEAU-HV-2. The sequence goes on along the minus strand of NZ_JBXUJJ010000005.1, from coordinate 41,630 downwards.
GTAAGGAAACCCGGGGTGCAGCTGGATAGAAGACGTGACATCAATATGGCTAATCGGTTTAGCAGCTTGGTCATTGGTGTTGGCTAATACTTCGGGGACCAACCTTCCTTCGTCCACGATAAAACGCATACATTCCCTCCACTTTCATAATTGTTGATCCCTATGCCGCATAAGGCTTTGCGGCATAGGGATCAACAAAATTACGGCTGATACCACGTTAACCCTAACGCGCCTTCGCCAAGATGGGTGCCGATGACAGGTCCGAAATAGCTAATGATAAACTCCACATTCGGATAAAGGCTCGATAATTGCTGCTTCCATTGTTCCGCCTCGTCTGGACGATTCCCGTGAATAATCGACGCTTTGAGCGGCACTCCTTTGGCAGCGTCTTCAGCAAACAATTCTTCAATGCGTTTCACTGCTTTTTTGCGCGTGCGAATTTTTTCAAACGGAACGATCACTTTATTTTCAAAACAAAGAAGCGGCTTAATTTGCAGCAGTCCGCCGATGAACGCCTGCGCTCCCGTCAGCCTCCCGCCGCGCTGCAAATGCGATAAATCGTCGACCATAAAGTAAGCGCGTAGCGTTTTTTTCACTTCATCGAGCCGTGCGATAATTTCCTCAGGTGTTTTCCCGTCCAGCGCCATCTTCGCCGCTTCGATCGTGTAAAAGCCTTGGGCCATGCAGCTGATTTCCGAATCGTACGCGTACACTTGCAGACCATCGACCATATTTCCTGCCGTTAGCGCACCTTGGTATGTCCCGCTAATGCCGCTCGAGAGATGGATGCTAATAACCGCATCGTAGCCTTCCTCACGGAGCGATGTAAATAATTCGACAAATTCGCCAACCGCTGGCTGGGATGTCGTCGGCAGCTCCTTTTGTTGCCTCACCTTTTCGTAAAACTGCTCGGTCGTAATATCGATTTCCTCGCGATACGTCTCTGCGCCAAACACAACGCTGAGCGGAATTATATGAATCTTGTATCTATCGCGCACTTCTTTCGGAATATAAGCCGTGCTATCAGTGACAACAGCAGTTTTCATCCGTTCCTACCTTCCCCGTCTACATAGTCTTTAATGCCTATTATAGCGAAAAATGGAACGAATTTCATTATCGAATGGCAATAAACCAATGACAATCTTCACGGGCAACTAACGAACTTCGACCCAGCCATTTTTGATGGCGACCACTACTGCTTGTGTGCGGTCATTCACGTTTAGTTTTTGCAAAATATTGCTAACATGATTTTTCACTGTTTTTTCGCTAATGTATAGCGCTTCGCCAATTCCACGGTTGCTTTTTCCATCCGCTAACAGCTGCAACACCTCGCATTCGCGGCGCGTTAACAGATGGAGCGGCCGGCGCACTTCCTGTTTTCCAGTTTTGCTTTCGCCCTTTCCTAAGGCCAAGCGGCGGTATTCGCGAATTAAATTATGGGTCACTTTCGGATGCAAGTATGATCCGCCTTCTGCGACGATTTTCACCGCTTCAATTAATGTGTCAGCATCCATCTCTTTTAATAAATAGCCTGTCGCACCTGTTTGCAGCGCGCGCATGACATAATTTTCATCGTCATGAATGGAAAGAACGACGACTTTCGTCTCAGGATACGCTTCAATCAACTGTTTCGTCGCCTCAACCCCATTCATGTTTGGCATATTAATGTCCATCAAAACGATGTCTGGCCGATATTGCTCGACAATGGAAAGCACTTCACTGCCATCCGCACCCTCGGCGACAACTTCAAATTCTTCCTCAAATTCTAAAATGCGTTTAATCCCTTCACGAAATAGTTGATGATCATCAATGATTGCGATGCGCGTTTTCATTCATTCCTCTCCTCCCTTTTTTCATCCCTCATCGGAACATTTAGTGGAATGCGAATAAATACCGTCGTGCCGAATCCAACTTTGGAACGAATCGTTAACGTTCCTTCTAGCAATTCGACGCGTTCTTTCATGCCGATCAGCCCAAAGGCGTTTTCTTTTTTGACCGTTGTATCAAATCCTTTGCCGTTATCTTTTACCATAACGAGCAGCTGATCGCTATTGATCTCCATCTTTACTTCAATGTTTGTCCCCTCCGCATGCTTAAGGGCATTTTGCACTGATTCTTGGACAAGGCGAAACACCGCCACTTCCATACGGGACGGCAGTCTTATTTCTTCGCCGATGTGAACAAAGGAGACGGTAACCCCTTTATTATACTCTTCGATAGTTTGTAGGTATTTTTTAAGTGTAGGCACTAAACCTAAATCGTCAAGAGCCATTGGTCTTAGATCATAAATAATCCTGCGCACTTCGGAAAGAGCGGAACGAACCATCTTTTTAAAATCGCGAATTTCGGCAATCGCCGCATCGATGCCCCGGTCTTTTAATACTTTCTCTAGCAGATCGGAACGAATCATGACATGGGCCAGCGTTTGCGCAGGACCGTCATGAATCTCGCGCGACAACCGCTTTCTCTCCTCTTCTTGGGCCTCAATAATTTTAAGACCAAACTCCTGCTTTTGCTTTGCTCCTTCAATAAATTCTCCCACTTGGCGGAAATCGCTGTCTAAGTAATGAAGCACAACGGTAATTTGCCCGACTAAATGTTCCGCGCGTTCAATGATCTCTTTCAATCCTGCTAAGCGCCGCTCAAGCTCATCGCGCCGCAGCCGCAGCTGTTTTTCCCGTTCGCGAACCATTGCCAATTCCATGTGTAATGCATGTGCCTTTTCGTATGCTTCACGAATTTCTTCCTCGGAATGAGAGGAAAAATTTTGGCTCACTTCGGAAAGATGACGGCGGGAAAGACGCGCTTTTATTTCGAGCTGGTCCGCTTCTTCAATCGTCTGTTTGATCTTCCGTTTCAGTTCGATTAGCTCCTGCAGCAACTGATCATGCTCCTGACGTGACTGTTCACCTATGCGAAAAATTTCATCCTTGCTATGTTGAACCGTGTCGATCATTTTTTCGACAATTTTATCCAATTGTTTTACGTCTATATGTTTATCTGTAGCCATATCAAATCCCCCATAAATGCCGCGTTCTGTCGCTGCCAAGTTTTATGTACCAGCGCCAAAAAAATTTATTTGAAGGAAAAATGTTGTCGATTTATAATAAGAAAAGCATCTACTTTATGTATGAATATTTTCTCTTTATCAATCTATTAAAATTAGTATAACATGTTTTTGTGATAAATTAGCCAAACTTTTATGGAAAATTACAGCTCGTTCCTCTTCCAGTGAGGTGATTTTTGTTTTGTTGCAAAAATATTATACCGTAAAAGGATATGGAGAAAACGAAATTATTATTGAGAAATCCCGTTTTATCTGTTATATCAATAGAGCAACAACGGAAGAAGAGGCCGTTCAGTTTATTCAACAAATCAAAAAGAAGCATTGGGATGCGACCCATAACTGTTCTGCTTATATCATCGGCGAGCACGATCAAATTCAAAAAGCAAACGACGACGGCGAACCGAGCGGAACGGCGGGCATCCCAATGCTTGAAGTACTGAAGAAAAAAGGGCTAAAAGACACTGTTGCCGTCGTCACCCGCTATTTTGGCGGCATTAAGCTTGGCGCTGGCGGTCTTGTCCGCGCTTACGGAAGAGCCGTATCCGAAGGATTGAAAGCTGCGGGCATTGTCGAACGCCGCCTTGTGCGCGTCATGCATGTTACCATTGATTACACATGGCTTGGAAAAGTGGAAAATGAATTACGGTCTTCGGTGTATGCTATAAAAAACATCCATTATGCTGAAAATGTGGAACTGGAAATTTTTGTGGAAGAGGCAAAAAAACAACTGTTCGAGGAATGGATGACAGAACTCACCAATGGAAGAGCCGAAATAAAAGAAGGCAAGACGGAGTATTTAGAGGAATCAATCGAAATATAACTGAATATAAAGAGCCTGTTAGGAACGGTGAATGTTTGACAAAAATTAACTGAAAAGAGGGTTACTGTATGATGGAACCACGGAATATGAGAAAATTAATAAAAAAAAAGAAGAAGAAAAAGAAAAGAATCCGTCTACTTTTACTCATGCTATTTTTCCTGTTCATTGGATCATTGAGTGTGTTCGGATATAACATATATTCGGCAACAAAAAAAGCTTCGGAAAAAATATATCAGGAGCTCAATTCGTCTAATTTATGGAAAAAACGTGATAAAAAAATTGAATTTCGAAAAGACCCTTTCACCGTTTTATTGGTTGGAGTAGAAAATCAGTACAAAGATGAAGAAGGACGTTCCGATGTCATTATGCTTTTAACCGTGAACCCAAAAACAAAAAAAGTTTATTTATTAAGCATCCCTCGTGATACGCGCGTTTATATTCCTGCAGAAGGCAGAAAAGATAAAATCACACACTCCTACAGCCATGGCGGTGTAGAGTCCACCATCGCTGCTGTCAACGAATTAATTGATGTTCCAATTGACTATTACATCACAACCGACTTCGAGGGTTTCGAAAAAATTGTCGACTCTCTTGGCGGAATCACAGTGGATGTTCCTTTTACGTTTAAAGCTCAACTGACCGGCTCTTTAAAATGGCACACCTTTCATAAAGGCAAACAAAAACTGAACGGAAATGAAGCACTTGCTTATGTACGAATGAGAAAATCCGACCCAAGAGGCGATTTTGGAAGAAACGAACGTCAGAAACAGGCCATCAAAGCAATAATCGAGAAAAGCACTTCTATCACTTCCTTGCCGAAACTCGACGATGTTATTTCGGACTTAGGAGATCACGTACGTACAAATATTCCGCCTTCTGATTTGTTATCTTTTATTTATATTTATCAAAAAATGAATAACGCTCATGTCGAAAATCTCCATCTAGAGGGCTACGATGACACGATCGACGGAGTATATTACTATATCCCAGACGAACAATCTGTCAGCGCCATTACAGAAACGTTGCAACAAGCGCTAAACAGCGAGGAAAACACTTCTTTGACCAAAAACGACTCCGATTCCGATACTGCCACGCCAAATTAATGACAAAGCTTCTCTCGTCAGCTGATGAGAGAAGCTTTTTTCATAAACATTTCATCATATCACCTCGATACCCCCTCGTAAGGGAAATGCCTCCACATATCTTTTTCTGCTCATATCCATGATTCTTCCATTCTAGTGCATCCCTCCACTTTTTTATTTTCCTAAGTATATAGCACTTTATTCGTATTGGAAATTACGACAAAATTCGCTATTATAGTATAGAAAATACCAAAGCACGGGGGGATACCATTCGTGAAAAAACTCATCATTTCTACTATTCTCGCAACTTATTCCCTATGGCCCACGGTTTCATTGGCTGCGGAAAATGCTTCAGCCAATCCGTATCCAACGCAAATGGTGGCGGAAAAAGATTCTTTGCTAAGAAGGGGAGCGACTCAATCCTATTCCATTGTAGGTTCCATTCCAACGGGACAGGAAGTTACTGTTATCGATGAATTTAAAAACACATTTGGCGAAGTATGGTATCGTGTTCAATTTGGAAGCATGTCAGGATGGTCATTAGCGGAAAACTTTACGGCGAAAAAAGACGCCGTCATCGGCAAACAGGCGGTTATATCCGAAAATAATGTTGCGATGCGAAAAGGTGCTTCTTCTAATTACAATCTTGTCAAAACATTAAATAATGGTGATATCGTAAAAATTGTCGATGTGTTCACCAACTCTCTTCATGAAAAATACTTCCAAGTAGAAACAGCGGGAATCAAAGGATGGGTAAAAGCCGAACAGGTGCACATTGCCGAACATCTTCCCGCATTTTTACCTACGTCCATGAAAGTGACACAGCCTTCTCCTGTACGCCGCGGCGCAAGCATCTATTACAGTACGGTAGCAACATTAAAAAGCGGCCAAGTGGTGACTGTTATCGATATATTTGTCACGAAAGAGAAGGAAATTTGGTATCGTGTGGACCTCGGAAAAATAAAAGGCTGGGTTCCGGAAAAGGTATTAACCAATACAGTTGCCGTTTCTCCGCCAAACTTTTTATCGGACTCTTCTTCGCAAAAAGAAACTAAAGTTTCTTATCAGCTTGTCATTAATGTTTCTGTTGCCAATGTCCGCGAAGCACCTTCCTTGAACGCGAAAGTGCTAACGCAGCTAAAAAAGGGCGTGCTGCTGCAAGGAATTGCCAGCACTACGGATAAAACAGGAGCAACATGGTATAAAGTTTCGTTGCCAAATAAACAAATTGGCTGGGTTCATGCAACTGTCGTTAAAAAAGTGGATAGTTCTACACCCGCACCATCGGGAGTGAAAAAAACTGTCACAACGAATAACGCTGCGTTATATTCAAAGCCGTCTTTTAGCGCGGCGGTGATTGAAAAAGTTGCAAAAAATAAACAAGTTACAGTCAAACAAACGACCTCAAGCTCGCCATTTAATTGGATACAAGTAGTATCCCCGTCAGGAAAAACAGGCTGGATGCCAGAATATGAAGTAAATACTACATTCAAATACGTATATGCTAAAAGTTCAGGTACCCCATTACGGCGCGGGGCATCCAACAATTATAAAACGATTAAAACATTAAGCGCCAATGAACGTTTAGTATATCTTTACGAGTATAACGGATGGATCAATGTCGAAACGTCCTCGGGATTACGGGGCTGGGTAGAGAAATCTGCCACTTCTCCAACCGCGTTAAACAGGTTGGCAAGCCCGACTAAGCAAATGGTTGGTACAGATACTTATTTAATTTGGAAGAAAACTTCTAATTTCACGGTGTCATATACGATTCTTTCTGAAAATCGTTTAAAAATTACTGGTTCTTTCTCGGACGCAGAGATTCCATCTTTTTCTATTCAGGGCATTCAATCCATTGAACGAATCAACAACTCATTAATTATTACATTTGCCCCAGGGTATACATTTACGATTCGCAACTATACTGATCGGCTGTCCATTAAAGTTATTGAAAGAGGCTTAAAAGGGAAAAAGATTATTATTGACGCCGGACATGGCGCTCACGACACAGGGGCAATCGGTCCGACTGGTTTGAGAGAAAAAGATGTTAATCTTGACACTGCTCTGTTGCTGAAAGAGGAGCTGGAAAGAGCAGGCGCCATTGTGAAATTAACGAGAAGCACCGACGTATTTTTGGAACTGTCAGAACGCACCTTTATTGCAAACAGCTCCGATTATGATGCGTTCATCAGTATTCATGCTGATTCGTATTCCAGCACATCCCGCGGAACGACAACTTACTATAATGTTTCTACCAACTTTAACGGACCAAAAAGCGAGCAGCTGGCCAAAATTGTACAGAAGCATCTCGTCGCACAGTTGGGTACATACAATAGAGGCTACAAACAGCAGGAATTTTATGTAAACCGCAAAAACGAACTGCCTAGCATTCTTGTAGAATTAGCTTATATATCTAACCCAAATGAAGAAGCCCTTTTAAAAACAAAAGCGTTCCGGCAAAAAGCAGCGGTAGGCATTCGGGAAGGGTTGGAAGAGTACTTTAACAATTTCTAATTATTTATGGTTTCCAAAAGAGAATAATAGCTATTAAAACCAAACAATGGCTATTATTCTCTTTAATTTTAATAAACGGAGGGAATAAAAATCATGAAAACAAAAAAATGGGCCATCTCTATCGGACTGACTGCTGGAATGATTGCAGGTTCGGTTCTTTTCACTCCATCAGTGATGAAAGCGTCCGAAGAAGTCATTCTCGCCAGCGTGGACTGGGTAACATCACAGCTAACCCCTATTAGATCGGACATCAATGCCTTAAAAGCGAAAGTCGAGCAACAGCAAAAAGAGATCGATAGTCTAAAGCAACAATTAGCCAATAACCCCCCAGCTGTCTCATCGCCGTCCACCGTATATGTTAAGAAAAATCATGTCGCTATTCGCAGTGGGGCATCGGTGCAATATAAAGTAATTGCCTATAAAAATGCTGGAGACGCGTTAAAAGTCATTCAGGTATTTACGTCTGCTCAAGGGTTATGGTATCGTGTTGAACTTTCTTCTACCTTAAAAGGCTGGGTGTATTCCGGCGATGTTTCCACCTCCCTTGTCAGCGGTAGTACCACCAAAAAAGTCATTACTACCGATAAAGTAAATATTTACAAAGGAGCTACGACCGCATATCCAATCATCGCAACTTTAGAGCGCGGAACAAGCCTGATCTATATACAGCCATTTACCAATAGCAAAGGGGAAGTATGGTATAACGTCCAACTAGCAAACGGTCAGCGCGGCTGGATGCCCGCCAAGTTCGGTGAGGTGAAATAATTCGTGAAAAAAATATGTTTCTTTTTATTTCCTGTTATCTTCTTTTTGTTTTTTCCCGTTTCTTCAAACGCTATGGAAATTATCACCTATGAAAACCCTGTCAATGTCCTAGTATACAAAGGGACGAGTGTCACAGTTTCTGTGAATGGAAACTATCAAATTTTAAATAAAGAAAAAACGACAATTACGCCATTGGCAAGTGGAACAACATTAACTTTCCAGTATTATCCGTCGAAAGTTTCTGTCACATACAATTCCAAATCTGATTTTTCTAGCACTGGATTTATTATTCAGGAAGCAAAGGGGGCCGCGCCGCTATCCTTAGTAACGGTTAACAAAACCCGTTATCGCGGCGGACTAGATATCAGCACGCAAAACAGCTCCCTTCAAGTAGTGAATATTTTAGGGATGGAAGACTACTTAAAAGGTGTCGTTCCAAGCGAAATGCCTTCTTCCTGGCCAATGGAGGCATTAAAGGCACAGGCGATTTCTGCTAGAAGCTACGCTTATGTAAATAGAGACAAATTAACTACTAAACCAAATACCCAAACGTATAAAGGGTTTGACGGTGAAAACCAAAGAACGAATCAAGCCGTCGAAGCGACGAAAGGACTGTATGTCAAATATCAAGGCAAGATCATCGAGACAATTTATCATTCTACCAGCGGCGGGAGAACAGCTAATGTTGGCGATGTATGGGATTCAAGTCAAAGTGCCCATCCTTATCTCGCCAGCGTTGATGATCCATATGAATCATCGCCGCATAGCCGATGGTCTTTTACCTTTTCTCCTAGCACGATTTTGCAGTCGTTCGGCATTCTTAATCCATCAGCCGCTTTATATAACATGTCCATCACCAAAACTGGGGCGAATGGGGAAGTAGGCGCCGTAACGATTGAGACTTCGGAAGGCGCAAAGACAGTCAAAGGAGACGAAATGCAAATCCGCAAGCTGTTTCCTCTTGGCAGCGGATCATATTACGGAATACTGCCATCTAGTTGGTTTGATATCCAAGTAAATAAAGAAGGCAAGCAATTATATATACAAACATCGCAAGGAAAAAAAGCCGCTACCTCTTTAAAAGGACAAACGGTGCAGACTGCCAACGGCACAGTGACGATATCGGAAGACGTAAACGTACAGACTGCCACAGGGGTCACTTTGGTTTCTTCTGACCCGGCAAAAGTCACTTCCATTACGGTAACGGGAAAAGGCTGGGGACACCGTGTCGGCATGAGCCAATATGGAGCGAAGGCATTTGCAGAGAAAGGCTGGACAGCAAAACAAATTCTTGAGCATTATTATAAAGGAGCAAAAGTTTCTTACTAAAAGACGGAAGCATGCTTGGCTCTATTTTATAACATTTACAGTTCGTACGGATGAAGCGGCAAAAAAAGAAACCAGTGTGACCGGCATGGACACGCTGGTTTCTTTTTTATCTTTTATTCGGAAAGATGTTTTAATAAATCGTCTACAATACGGCTCCATGAATATTCCTCTACCGCCAATTTCCTTCCGTTTTCCGACATAGTACGGTATTCCTCTTCAGAAATTTGCATTAGCTCACGTATAACGGCAGCAATTCCTTCTGGTTGCTCTGGAGGTGCAATTCTTCCACAATAATACGTTTCCAAAATTTCAGCGCTCTCTCCGGCTCCACAATAAAGAACCGGCGTTCCTGTAGCGATAGCTGGGAAAATCTTGGATGGCCGCGCCCCTTTAAATAAATCAATATTACGCAGCGACACAATACTGTAATCCGATATAGAAAAAATGTCAGGCATTTTCGATACAGGCACGGAACCGTAAAACGTAACATTATCAAGACGCAGCTCTTCTTTTAACTGGATTAATTTTTCCCGCTCCTGGCCATCGCCGACAAAGAGAAAGTGAGCGTTTGGATATTCGTCTTTAATTAAAGCGGCCGCCTGCAAAACGGAGTCCAATCCTTGTGCATATCCCATCGTTCCGGCATAAGTAAACACCACTTTGTCTTCTAATCCTAACTCCCTTAATAGCTCTTTATTTTTTGGCAAAGGTTTAAATACATCTGTGTTTACCCCGTTTGGCAATAAAAAGACATCGCGCGGCGCTTTCCCTTGTTCAATCATATAATCGCGAATGCCTTCTGTCGCTGCTGCGATTTTCCATGACTTTTTGTATAAAAATAACTCAAGCCATCTTGCCATCCGGATAAATGCTTTATTTTTTAATATTCCTAGCTCTACCGCAGATTCCGGCCAAATATCGGCAACATTAAATACAAATTTTGCCCTTTTTAGCTTTGCCCCAAGATAGCCGGTAATTCCCAAAAACAAAGGCGGGGAGTTGCAAATAATAACATCTGTCGGCTTCGATTTAAAAAGGGAATAAAACGAGCTGAATGTAAAAGAAAAGTAAGAAGCCAATCTTTTCCAAAAACTCCCTTTTGGTGATGGATAAATCCATGTGCGATGAACAGGAATACCGTCCCATTCTTCAAATAAATAAAACATTCCGCGGTATTCTTCTGGAATGACTCCTTTCGGATGATGTGGAAACGCCGTCAACACTTCCACTTGATGACCTCTTTTGATCAATTCCTTGCTCACTTCATATACTCGAATTTGCGGTGCGCCCGTCTCAGGTGGAAAGTGCTGGCACAAATAAATGATTCTCATAATTGCTCCAGCTTTTCCTTTAAGTATTGTTGTAACTTCTCTTTTAAATCCGGGCGCTTTAACGCAAAATCGATGGAAGCTTGGAGAAATCCAAACTTATCTCCCACATCGTAACGCATCCCTTTAATAATGCAGGAATATACTTTTTCCTTGGACAATAATCGATCAATCGCATCCGTTAACTGGATTTCCCCTTTCGAATCGGGAGACACTTGCTCTAGCATATCAAAAATCGCTGGAGTTAAAATATATCGGCCAATGATTGCCTGGGTGGACGGTGCTTCTTCGACCGATGGCTTTTCGACAAGACCTTTAACCATGAATAAATCCCCGTCTTGTCCATTATAATCAACAATTCCGTACTTATTCACTTCGGAACGTGGCACTTCTTTTACCCCTAGAATGCTTGACTGAACGCGTTCATACTGTTCCATCATCTGTTTTAATGCTGGAACATCGCTGTCAATAATATCATCGCCTAGCAATACAGCAAACGGCTCATTTCCGATAAACTTTTTCGCACATAAAACAGCATGTCCAAGACCAAGTGGTTCTTTTTGGCGAACGTAATGAATGTCGACTAAATTCGAAATCGACTCAACAATTTTCAGCATATCATGCTTTCCTGTCCGTTCCAAAAGCAATTCTAACTCGACTGATTTATCAAAATGGTCTTCAATCGCTCGTTTGTTTCTCCCTGTCACAATAATGATATCCTCAATGCCTGAATGGACAGCCTCTTCTATAATATATTGAATGGTCGGTTTGTCAACAATTGGCAACATTTCTTTCGGCTGCGCTTTTGTAGCTGGTAAAAAACGCGTACCAAGACCCGCTGCTGGAATTACTGCTTTTTTAATCATCCTTCACACCTCATTTAATGTTTGCTTGTATAAGCGAAGCATCCTCATTGCATTCTCAGTCCAATCGTAATGTTCTTTCACATGAAGAACCCCGTTTTCTCCCATTTTCACGCGCAACTGTGAATCACGTAAAAGTGTTTCAAACGCTTCTGCCAACTTTTCTGGATTCTCTTTCGGTACCACGTATCCAGTTACTCCATCTCTCACCACTTCCGGCAATCCTCCTACATCAGATACGACTACCGGAACGCCGCAAGCCATTGCCTCTACCGCTGCCACACCAAAACTTTCGCTATCTTCCGTTGATGGTACAGCGAAAATGTCCATTTCGTTAATGTAAGTTGGTACATCTGTATTCGGAACACGTCCGGTGAATGTCGTCACACCGCTAATCCCCAATCTTTCTGCCAATTCTTCGTATTCTTGACGCTGTGGACCGTCACCGACAATGACTAAATTCGTATTTGGATAATCTTTATGAACGATCGCAAATGCTTTGATCAAATCAGCGATACCGTACTTGTCCGAAAGCGCTTTGACCGTGCCGATTGTGACAACGTCTTTTTCGCGCTTTTTTAGTGGTTTAAACTTTGTTAAATCAACGCCAAATGGAGTTACTTCAATATGTTTGTTCGTATATTTTTTCGTTTCAATCGCCATGACATGGCTCGTCGAACAAATCATGTCTGCTCGCTCTAAGGCAAGCTCGACAATACGTTTATTTATATTGCTTTGTTGCGGAAATTGATAAATATCTCTTCCCCATACGGAAACATAAAATGGATGATAATTGGAAAGAGCACCGACAAACCCATAACTCGACACATAATGAGCATGTAAAATGTCAGGTTGAAACGATGTCAATAGTCTTTTTAGCGCGAATATGCTCGAAATATAGGATAATTTCCCGGGTAACAATTTCGGTAACACTATTGTTTCGACTTCTTTCGCGTTTTCTGGCGAATAGTGGTCTTTAAAAGTGACCACTTTGACATCGATACCATTTTCTTTATAAAACAATGCCCATTTATGGGTGTGGATCGATTTGCTCGGGGCTAGCAGCAGTACTTTCATTCATCTTCCCCCATTAACGTCTTTTTCACTTTTTCTACTCTTGCCTCCCATGAATGCTTTGCTACAAACGTTCGTACAATATTGTCACGGTAGCTATCCAGCGATTTCATCATCGTTTGAATGGCCTCCGCCATGGAATGTTTATTATCATCACAAATAATACCGTACCCATCCGCTTCAATAAAACGCTTTTGCGCCAAACAGGATGTAGCCACAATTGGCAGTCCATTTGACAAATATTCAACAAGTTTGACAGGCACGGAAAAATCATTATATTCGCTGCGAATTCTTGGAATAAACGCAAAATCCATCTGTGCATACAAACGATCTAATTTTTCTCCACTAATATGTTTTACCTCAACTTTCAATTGCTTGATGCGTTCCTTTTTCGAAACAGGTAAAGCATCATATTCATTTTTACGACATACGACAGTTAAATGAACAAGCGGTTTTTCCCGATTTACTATTTCTAATGCGTCAAGAAGTAAAAACAATCCGTAGTCATCATTGTTAATGCCGCCAACATAAATCGCTTTGGAAATGTTGTTATCGCGCTGTTTGAGTGGAATCGTTTTTCGCTTTCCTCCCGGCGGCAAATCTGTCATCGGACGCCGGATGGAAACGTACTTGCCCATCTCTATGCTAGGTAAAAAAATGACATCACAATATTTTTCATAAAACCGCTCTTCCCACCGATAAACAGTTTGCATAATTTTTTTCTTCCAGCCTTTGAGCGGGTAGAGCTCATCAAACTTCCAATACACATCACGATAAAAAACACCTACGGGAACATGATGTTTCTTCAAATACCGTAATACTTTCCAATCAATCAACGGTTTTTGCGGTTTATGTCCCGGGTCGGTCAACCATAAAGGAATCGTTTGGTTTTCCATATAGCAGAACAAAAGATTTGTCAGCTTCCCTTCGTTCTGAAGCTGACAAAATTGCTTTTCCCGCTCTGCTGACGTACCAGAAATAAGAATCACTTCAATTTCCTCTTTGACACCCCATTCACAAAACGCTTTATACATTTCGTGTGGTCTTAACTTAGAACCGCTATTCGGTTGTTTCGCGAGCGGAAAAGGATAGTAAACAAGGACCTTTTTCATTCTAAATCCCTCATCGACTGTTAAATTTTTTTGTAAGCATTAACCGTATATCGTCCTTTATACGCATAAACAGTGCCAATCCCCCAAACAGGGTTATAAGCAATATCCAAATCGGATTGAATAAGAAATCGGTAAAACCTCCAACAATTGTTCGAGGGATGTTGATCGAAAAGTAAACAAACAGACTAAGAAATATTGGATTTTTCGGCAGACGGAGAAAGAGAATATACAAAAGCTGAATTACCGCTCCTACGTATAGGGTGCCAATAATGATACCTAAATAACCAAAGTTAGCGTATGCTTCCGCGACAAAGAGCGTATTCAATACTCCCCCTGTTCCATCTTCAATCCGCTCTGGAAATACGTGAGCCATTACCATTCGCGCGGAACGAACATTGTCGATATCAAACAATCCGGTTAAGGCTGAAGGTAAACTTTTTCCATAAAGAAACGGCAATGCTTCTCCAAATATATTCAAGTGCAAAAATGTTGGCGCGATTTGTGCTAGGATTAATCTGCCAATCGGTCCTTTATTGTAGGATAAAAATGTTTCAATATTATTGACTCCTTGAATGACAACATACATCCCGACAAGAACAGCGCCGCCAATGATTCCGTATACTGCTAATTTTACAGGAGAAAATCTCATTTTCCCAATATATATACGAACGAGGAAAAACATAATAAAGTAGAAAAAGATCGGAGATTTAGCTAAATCATATACATTAACAAACACGGCGCCGGCAAACAGAAACACAAAAAGCAGCTTCCATCTAAGTTCATTGGTCAACACAGCAAAAAGATAAACAATAATCGATAAAACAGGAGTAAGAGTGAGAGCAAAAACATTTCGAAACAATACGTTTCCATGAAAATGACGCGATGCTTCCACGCGTAACTCCGCCAAACTTTCGTCCGTACCTTTTAACAACTCAAAAATCGGAATATCAGGCGTCTTCCAAACCATATAAATAATAGCTAAGAAACTAATCGCTGATAAGGTAGAAAACAAATAAAATATTTCGTTGCGATTGGCAGCCATATTCTCAATTGGTTTTTTTAAATAATCATTAAATTCTCGCTTCGCCTCAAACCCGCACAGTTTCGAAACAAAGAGCATCGATAGCGGCAGAAACACCATGACAAAACAAATAACAACAAATCCAATCATGCGGTATTCATCAGGGCGAAAAAGTTTCCTCGTCATATAATAGTCGTCTATACCTAATGCAATGAACAACGCACCGATAAAACTAGAAACTAACAGTGAATAGTAATAGACAATGGAGACAAGGTTCGGCTTCGTAAAAGAAAGTGTTCCTGCCACATAACGAAACAGTAAAGTCGATATACATAATACGATCATCCAAAAGAGCACATAAAGCATAGAATCGCACCCTTACACTTGTTCAATCGCCGCAGCAATTTTTTCTGCCGCTTTTCCATCACCAAATATATTGGCATACACAGGGTTCACCACTTTTTTTACCGCTTCCACAATCTTCTCTACATCCGTGCCAACCAAAATATTCGCTTCCGATTCTAATGTTTCTACCCATTCCGTTTGTTCACGGACAGTTACGCAAGGCACTTTCATAAAATAGGCCTCTTTTTGCACACCGCCGGAATCAGTAATAATTTTTTTGGCATTGCTTTCTAGCGTTAACATATCTAAATAACCGACAGGCTCAATGATCTTCAGGTTAGGAATGGATGCTGCATCCAATCCGTATTCTGCCAGTTTATGTTTTGTCCGTGGATGAATCGGCCACACTTTCATTTCATCGATTTGCGCAAACGCCTCTAATATATTTTTCATATTATTGATATCATCAGTATTTTCTGCACGGTGAATCGTAATTAAATGATATTGTTTCGACTGCAGCCCTAAATCGGCAAGAATTGTCGATTTTTGTTGTGCCAATCCTTGATTATATAGTACCGCATCGTACATGACATCCCCAACATTGATCACGTTTCGCGTAATGTTTTCTTTTTTCAGATTTTCTACCGCGGTATCCGTCGGACAAAATAAAAATTCTGATACATGGTCTGTCATAATTCGGTTAATTTCTTCCGGCATTTTTTTGTTAAAACTGCGCAATCCCGCTTCAACATGAATAACAGGAATGTGCAATTTCGCAGCTACGAGCGCGCCGGCAAGAGTGGAATTAGTATCTCCGTACACTAATACATAATCAGGCTTCTCACGCAACACGATTTCCTCTATCTTGATTAACATTTCCCCGGTCTGCTTTCCATGAGTACCAGAACCAACACCTAAATGATAATCAGGTTTTGGAATGTTTAACTCTTCAAAGAAAATATCAGACATATTCGCGTCATAATGTTGCCCAGTATGGATAATTAATTCTGTATGTCTTTGACGCAGCACACGAGAAACAGGCGCTGCTTTAATAAATTGCGGTCTTGCACCTAAAACGGTAACAATTTTCATCGTAACACCTCCTAAAAAATCGGTTCCCATTGATATTATCTTTTTCGGTGATTACCCGTGTTTATTCGGCGGTACCCCCGTGAAAATGTGACGGCTTAGCGCGAAAATCCGCATCTACGCGGCTAATCAGCACTATGAGCAGAAAGTAGATCCATCCAAGTATAACCCATCCGTCATGTATTTTCGTTTCTTGAATATACACAATAGCCACTAGGCTAATCAGCGCGTTTACAAATAAAAAGGACATTTTCCCAAATGAAACTGGCACATAATAAACTTTTTGGCTTTTTCGGAAAATAAACCATATCGCAAAAGCGTAAGTAAAAATATTTGCGACAACCGCTCCCCATCCAATCCAAAAAGGAACGAGTGTCAAATTTAAAACAATATTGAGGAACGCCGCGATCATAAACACACGGGTAATGTACGCCGTCTGCTTTGTAAAAAAGAGACCGGCAGAAATAATTAGATAATAAAAATTTAAAAACGTGACACACGAAAGAAATGAAACATAAGGATATGCTTCGTAATACTCTGGAGCAAAAAACGTTTTCATAATCCATGGACTAACCGTTGCAACCGCTATAATTCCGAAAAGCCCCAACAGCAATAAAGCCATATAAATTTTTGCAAACAGCCATGGGCTGTTTTCTTTATCTTTCATTGACATAGAATAAGGACGCCAAGCCATTTGTACGCCGCTTGTAATCAACGTAATCATCATTGCTAAGCGCAATGCTACCCCAAATACCCCCACTTCCTCAAGGGAGGCGAACTTTTGAATAAAAAATGTACTCGAATTGGCAATTACCCAAAACGCTAAAGAGGTTGGCGCCAATGGAGCGGCGTAAGCGAGCAGTTCTTTAAGGACGTCCCGTCTCACATGAAACTTTAAATACTTTCCCGTAATATACAACATAAAAAAGAAAATAATGCCGCTGCTTATTAATCTACCGAGAAACAACCCTTTCGGAGTCGGTTCAAAAAATTTCAACGCTGCATAGGAAAGAACCGCAACGAGAAGCATTTTTATCAGCGTAAATAAAACAACTTTTTTTGTTTGAAATTCAAATCGCATGACGGTCGTCACAACAACAAAAATGGTATCCAAAAGCAGCGTAAATAAATTAATATACAATAAATCAACATAATGAGGATTTTCTAGTAGCGCTTTGGCAATCCATGGCCCGGCTAACAGGACAAGCACAAATAGCAAAAAAACGACAAAAAGCCGGAAATACATGACATTTCGTACATACACAAGGCGCTTATTCTCATCCTTTGTGTCGTAGTAATAAAACGATAGCGCCGAATCTGTGCCAAAAATAACAAGGAAAGTCAACATCGATGTCCATCGATCTAAAATATCGACAATCCCATATTGGGCTCTCGATAAAAAGCTCGTGTATACCGGCAACATAATAAACGCGATAAGTTTTGTTCCCACGTTCATAAACGCGTAAAGGAGCGAATCCGCTCCTAAACGCTTTAATTGCGAAAACAATTATAACAACTCCCGTTCATCTACCATTTTGCTGAATCTCGCCGGGAAGCCTTTCACAACCGTTTTCGGCTCTGTATCTTTCGTTACGAGCGCTCCTGCTGCCACAAATGTCTCCTCGGCGATTGTAATTCCAGGCAGAATGATAACTCCGCCTCCGACGCGGGCTCCCCGCTTAATCGTCGCACCTTTAATTTTCGAGAAACGTTCTTCCGTACGTCCCATATAGTTATCATTCGTCGTTGTCACGCAAGGCGCAATAAAGACATGGTCTTCCAATGTCGAATATGCTGTAATGTAAGAGTTGGATTGAATTTTTGTGCGGTCGCCAATTTCGACATGGTTTTCAATGCAAACGCCACGTCCAACGATGACGTAATTACCGATTTTTACGTTTTCCCGCACGCTTGCAAGGTCTGCAACTAACGTGTTTGCCCCAATGGTTGCACCGCGGTAAATGACCGCATTCGCGCCAATGGTACAATCTTCACCAATCACAAGGGCAGGAATGTCATCTGAAAGCTTCACCGTACTTGTTTTCGCCGGTTTTGGCGGTTTACCAAGCACAGCACCATCGGCGATGGTCGTGCCATCACCGATGATGGTCCCTTCATGAATCGTTACGCGGTTGCCGATTTTTACATCATTGCCGATTTTTACGTTTTTTTCGATCACGGTAAAATAACCAATTTCGACGTTTTCGCCTAACACGGCAGACGGATCAATAAAATTCATGTTTCCTTCTCCTTCATCACAATTTTACATATTTATTCGGCTTGTGAACATCTTTCATGGCGTTGCGTGTATCGAAAATAACCGGGCTGTTTTGCGCAATCATTTCATAATCGAAATTAGAATGATCCGTTGTAATAAGCACAATGTCCGATTGCTGCAGTAGCTCCGGCGTCAGTTCCACCGTTTCGATCACACGGTTGCAAGCGCGGAACGAAGGAACATATGGATCGACTACGGTAAATTGAGCACCGTATTGCTCTAGCAATTCTACAATTTTCAAAACAGGGGATTCGCGCACATCATCGATATCTTTTTTATATGCTACCCCTAACACCGTCACTTTAGAGCCGCGGAGCGCTTTTCCTTCTTCGTTGAGAATGAGCATCGTCCGATTCACTACATACTCTGGCATCGCATTATTAATTTCCCCTGCGAGCTCGATTAAACGGGTATGATAGTTATACTCACGGGCTTTCCAAGTCAAATAAAATGGGTCAATAGGAATGCAGTGGCCGCCTAATCCCGGGCCTGGATAGAAAGCCATAAATCCATATGGTTTTGTTTTCGCTGCCTCAATTACTTCCCAAACATCGATTCCCATTCGTTCACACAAAATGGCCATTTCATTAGCCAATGCGATGTTAATATGGCGGAACGTATTTTCAAAAATTTTCTCCATTTCCGCAACAGCTGGGCTTGATACTTCATGAACATCGCCTTCGAGAACAGAACGATAAAGAGCCGCTGCCACTTTCGTACATTTTTCTGTCACACCGCCGACCACTTTTGGTGTGTTTTTCGTTTTAAATATTTTATTACCAGGGTCAACACGCTCTGGAGAATACGCAACAAAGACGGTTTCTCCTACTTTTAGACCTTTTTTCTCAAGCGCTGGTTTCACGATTTCTTCTGTTGTGCCAGGGTAAGTCGTTGATTCAAGAACAACTAACATTCCTTCGTGCGCATATTTGGCAATTTCGTTTGCAGAGTTCTCTACATAAGATGTATCTGGCTGATGATGCTCATCTAATGGCGTTGGAACGGCAATTGCCACTGCATCGACTTCCGCAATGCGCGCATAATCTGTCGTCGCTTGTAAATAACCTTTTTTCACCATTTCATGAAGGTCTTCATCTACGACGTCACCAATATAGTTAATTCCGCTATTTACTTGATCGACGCGACTTTGTTGAATATCAAAACCGATCACTTTAAAGCCAGCTTTTGCTTTTTCCACCGCAAGAGGCAAGCCAACATATCCTAACCCTACGACACCAATAACCGCTTCTTTATTTTCGATTTTCGCTAATAAACTTTCATAAAAGTTCATCGTTGATGTCTCCTTCCATTACGATAATGTGACTTTTTTACCCGTCTCCGCCGATTCTAAAATCGCTAAAATGAGCTTAACAGGAGCCAAGCCATCTTCGCCTGTCACAATTGGTTCACGATCTTCACGAATCGCTTGCACCATATCTTCGATAATCCATTGATGCCCAGGCTTTCCAAACGGATCTGCGTTAATTTCATCAATCAGCTTCGCCTGTTCTTCTTCCGACACGCCTTCTATATCCCATGTTTCAATAAAATTAGCCGTTCGGCCGCCAATTTTAACAGAAGCTTTTTCGCCAAAAATAGCGATGGATTCTTCCAAGTTTTTCGGATAAATCGTCGTTGCCGCTTCAATGACGCCGAGCGCACCGTTTTTAAATTGAACTACTGCCGCTGCAACATCTTCTGTTTCAATGTTTCGCAATCTTGTCGCCGCCATGGCTTGCACCGCTTCAACTGGTCCCATTAGCCAAAGCAATAGATCCAAATTGTGAATAGCTTGATTCATCAGCACTCCGCCATCAAATTCTTTCGTCCCCCGCCACGCAGCTTGGTCATAGTAAGCTTGGTTGCGATTCCAGCGCACAGTGGCGTTTGCATGGCTTAGCTTTCCAAACGCTCCTTTTTCCATTGTTTCTTTCAGCTTTCGGATCGCCGGACGAAACCGGTTAGGATGAACTACTGCCAATTTTACTCCGTTCTCTTTGGCAACGCGAATCATCTCTTCCGCATCGCTAACTTTTAAAGCCATCGGCTTCTCTACAATAATATGGCGCTTGTAATTCGCGGCTATTTTCGTTAATGGTGCATGCAACCCGGAAGGGACGCATATATTAACAACGTCAATATCTTCATTTTCCCTTAACATCGCTTCCATATCTGTATATGTTTTTACTTTACCAGCAAAATCGCGCAAACGTTCCGGATTGGTATCGCACACAGCAGCCAGCACGGCCCCTTCTGCTTTTTCAATCGCCTCAATATGTTTTTTGGCGATATGGCCCATGCCGACGACAGCAAATTTAATCATGTTGATAGTACCTCCTAGCATCGAGTACGTACTTCATCAAAATTAACATGATAAACGTAAGGAAAATTCCTAAGACAACGCCAATCGCGATGAGTTGCCCTACATACGTTTTCGATTTAGAAACGCTCTCTGATAATACAGATGGCTTCTCATAAAACACCAAATCACTGCGAATCTTATTCACATCTTCCATCGCATCCGTTAAATTGTCTTCTGCCTCCACAAGCAAATCGATTATGCTCTCCTGCTGATCTAACGTTAATTGTGGTGAATCCAGTTTTTCGTTACAGTACTTTATTTCCTGCTGCAAAACGCTTATTCGTTCATTCAGTCCATGTAAACGTTCATTTGTAACATCTAGGCGCTGCTTAGAATGATGCTGCAGTTCATGATTATATTCGGAAACAATCTTCCGCAGTTCGTTTTGTACACTAGTTTTATCGTCGCCTTTTAAGGTGATCTTCACATATTTTTCCTCTGGCACAGCAACATCTAACGCATTTTTGACGTGAGGAAACTTTGCCTCAATATTTTTCGGATCTGTTAAATCCTTTAGGTTGATAGAACCTGTAAAGATAAGCGCCTTGCCCGTGTAATTATACTTATGCAAAAAAAGCTGCCCCACCAGCACAGATATGAGCGCCATTGCTAGCGGTACAATCAGAAACCAAAATTTCTTTTTCCAAAAAAACAGCAAGTATTCATAGAGCACAAATTTTTGCTTCTCTACTGTCAAAAATGCCACCATCCTTTAAAATACCAAAGTTTCATCTATAAAACAAATAATACCAAAGAAAACGCCCCCTGCGCATACGCGGCGACGTTTTCTTTGTACAGCGCCATGATACATTATTTTTTGTAAAACTCAGCGATTTTCGCAACAACATATTGTTGCTGTTCCTCTTTCAGTTCAGGGAACATCGGAAGGGACAATGCCTCTTTCGCTGCTTTTTCCGCTTCCGGTAAGTCTCCTTCCTGATATCCTAAATCTTTAAACACCGGCTGCAGATGCAATGGAAGAGGATAATATACCATGGTCGAAATACCATTTTCCTTTAAAAATGCCTGTAATTCATCACGTTTTGGCACACGAATCGTATACTGATGGAAGACATGATAACAATCGTCAGCTTCCACCGGTGTAACAATCATATCGCCTACTGCTTCGTTTAACAGGCGTGTGTACGTAGCCGCATGTTTTCTTCTTAATTCCGTCCACTTATCCAAATGCGGAAGCTTAACGCTTAAAATCGCTGCCTGCATTTCATCCAAACGGCTGTTATAGCCTAATATGTGGTGATAATATTTCGGTTTGCTTCCATGGACGCGGATCACCCGGCATTTTTCTGCCAACTCATCATCGTTCGTAACAATCATTCCGCCGTCTCCATACGCGCCTAAGTTTTTCGTCGGGAAAAAGCTGTATGTAGCCGCAGTTCCCAGTTCGCCAACCGTTTTCCCTTTATATTTGGCACCGATTGCTTGCGCTCCATCTTCGACAACTACTAACCCATGCTTTTTAGCGATTGCCGCGATCGCATCCATATCTGCCATCTGTCCATATAAATGGACTGGAACAATCGCTTTTGTCTTTTCCGTAACAGCGGCTTCTACTTTTTCCGGATCAATATTAAAAGTGACAGGATCAATATCTACAAACACCGGCTTTGCCCCGGCGCGAACAATCGATCCTCCTGTGGCAAAAAAGGTAAATGCCGTAGTAATGACTTCATCGCCAGGCCCTACGCCGGCAGCCTGCAATGCAATATGTATTGCGTCACTTCCATTTCCGCATCCAATTCCATGCTTAACATTGCTGTAGGACGCTATATCATTTTCTAGTTTCTTTACATAATCACCTAAAATAAACCTTGATGAACTCATCACTTCGTCTAAAACGCCAAATATTTCGGATTTTAGCTGCTGATATTGTTCGCTTAAATCCAACATAGGTACTTTCATCAAAAATTCCCCCAAATCATAAAGAAAATTAATATTGAACATGTTTAGTTTATCACATTTTTACAAAGATATTATTACGCTTTTTTGACAAAAGCAACGCAAAAGCGTAAAGGTAATGAAAAATTTTTAAAAAATAATGTATATTACCAAACAAACAAGGAAATAAATTTTCAATAGTAATTTATTATTCCCCAAAAAAGCCGTTTGTACCTTTTCGACACAAACGGCAGGAAAAACAATGGAGTTGTTGTTCATCGATCATTCCCATATACTTTTCTTCCTCCGCGCAGCAGTTTGCGGATGAATGTCATAAACGGTTTATACTGATCGTTGACAAGACCGATCAGTTCCGCCAAAAGCTCTCCGACAACGACAAGAACAAAAACAATCAGGATCGATTGCCATAACGTCGAAGCGGAGAATAGAATGGCACTCACCCCAAAAACAATGCCAAACGCATAAATCAATAACACGGTACCGCGGTGAGAAAAACCAAGCGCCAGCAGACGATGATGCAAGTGTGATTTATCCGGCGCCGAAATAGGCTTTTTGTTGACAATCCGGCGGATAATCGCAAAGGTGGTATCAAAAATGGGAACACCAAGAATAATGACCGGAACGACAAAACTAAACAAAGTTACACTTTTATAAAGGCCTAAAACCGACAGGACGGAAATCGCATAGCCTAAAAACAGCGCTCCTGTATCGCCCATAAAAATTTTTGCCGGATGGAAATT
The DNA here is from genome assembly GCF_059115485.1 of Parageobacillus sp. NEAU-HV-2. Classification (NCBI taxonomy): domain Bacteria; kingdom Bacillati; phylum Bacillota; class Bacilli; order Caryophanales; family Anoxybacillaceae; genus Parageobacillus; species Parageobacillus sp. NEAU-HV-2. The sequence goes on along the minus strand of NZ_JBXUJJ010000005.1, from coordinate 17,918 downwards.
ATAGAATAAAAAGCCAATCACGCTACCCAATATAATAAGGGATAAAGTAAAGATCAGCATTTTACCCGCCATACCGGCCATCGTGGCAATCGTAGCGATGCCGATTGCTGAAATGCCCGCAGAGAGACCGTCTAAACCGTCGATCAAGTTAATGGCATTCGTAATACCGACGATCCAAAAAACCGTAATGGGGTAGCTCCACAGCCCCAAATCAAATGTGCCGACAAATGGGATCGTCAAAATGTCCACTTTCAGTCCAGATGCAACAACAACAAGAGCGGCAAGGAGTTGTCCACAAAATTTGACTTTGGGCGACAGCTCATATAAATCATCAAGCAACCCGACGATGACAATTAAAATCGCCCCTAACGTAATTCCCGTCACTTGTTGATGATAAATCCCGCCAACGAAGTAACCGACAGCCGCACCGATGAAAATCGCCAGTCCCCCAAGCCTCGGCATAATCCGTGTGTGTACTTTCCGCTCATTTGGTTTATCCACCGCTCCAATTTTGATCGCAAACTTTATGACAAATGGAGTGATCATAAGCACTGTTATGAAAGAGGCGAAAAAAGCCAAAACCGCTTGCATATTCATCATAATCACCTTGACTTTGCGTAATAGTAACACACATCATCTTTATGTTACCACATACGACAAGTAAATCAATCTTTTTTTATTGTCTCTTTGTTCGAAAAACATTCGGCAATTCTGGAAATTTGTTTTTTCATCGCCAATCGAGAGAAGAATATTTGAATTCTCCGCCGATTTTTTTATGGACCATTCCATTTTTTACATTCCTCTGCATGATGGATATGTTATGTTATAATTAGTTTTTAGAATAATGAACGTAATTAGGAGAGGAAAATATATATGTTAGCAAAAGTAAAAGAACTGTTTAATGAAAGCCATCGAGATATCAAACGGCTTTATAAACTTGTCCATCAAGTAAACGAATTAGAACCATCCATCGCCTCTTTAAGTGATGAGCAATTAAGGGAAAAAACAGAGTATTTCAAACAACGTTTAAAAGATGGGGCTACACTCGATGATATAAAAGTGGAAGCATTTGCGGTCGTTCGCGAAGCAGCAAAACGTGTTCTTGGACTTCGCCACTATGACGTGCAGCTTATCGGCGGATTCGTCTTACACGAAGGGAATATCGCCGAAATGCAGACGGGAGAAGGAAAAACGTTGGTGGCTACGCTGCCGAGCTATTTGCATGCCCTTAAAGGAAAAGGAGTACATATTATTACGGCTAACGAGTATTTGGCGCGGCGCGATTACGAACAAATGGGGAAGGTTTTTCAATTTTTAGGCTTGACTGTTGGGTTGAACATCTCGCAAATGTCTCCGCAACAGAAAAAACAAGCATATGCCGCTGATATCACCTACGGGACAGGAACTGAATTCGGTTTTGATTATTTGCGCGATAACATGGTGTACGATCTTCATGATAAAGTGCAGCGCAAATTACATTATGCGATTATCGATGAAATTGACAGCATTCTTATTGATGAAGCCCGCACCCCGCTTATTATCGCGAATAAATCAAGCATGGGGGCAGAATTATTTCGCATTACCGCACAAATAGTGAAACATTTCCGAAATGGGGCGGAGTATGAATTATATCCTGAAACGAAGCAAATCTTTTTAACCGATGAAGGGGCGGCAAAAATTGAAAAAGCATTCGGCATTGATAACTTATATGATATCGAACATCAAGTCTTATTGCATAATGTCATGCAATCATTGCGCGCTTTTGTCATTATGAAACGCGATGTCGACTACATTGTAAAAAACGGAAAAGTAATGTTAGTAGACCCATTTACTGGCCGGGTGATGGAAGGCCGGACATTTAGCGATGGACTGCACCAGGCAATCGAGGCGAAAGAAGGAGTAGAAATTACGGAAGAAAACGATATTCAAGCCACTATTACGATCCAAAATTATTTTCGCATGTATGACATTCTATGCGGGATGACGGGAAGCGCCACACCTTCAAAAGATGAATTTTGGCACACCTATCATCTCCGCGTCGTCACGATACCGACCAACAAACCTTCCCGACGCATCGATATGGAAGATCTTGTATACCGTACCTATGAAGCAAAAGTGCGCAAAATCGTCACGGAAGTACAAAAAATGAATAAAATCGGCCGCCCAGTTTTAATCGGAACCACCTCGATCGCCCAGTCAGAACGGTTATCGGAATATTTAACGAAAGCAGGCATTCCTCATCAACTTCTCAATGCAAAAACCGAAGAAGAGGAAGCGCGCATCATCGCGCTAGCCGGCCAAAAAGGGCAAGTCATGATCGCTACGAACATGGCCGGAAGGGGAACGGACATTTTACTCGGAGAAGGCGTTGCGGAATTGGGTGGATTGCATATTATTGGCACAGAACGCCATGAAAGCAATCGCATCGATATGCAGTTGCGCGGCCGCGCCGGCCGCCAAGGGGACCCGGGCTCTTCGCAATTCATTATTTCTTTAGAGGATGACCTATTTCGTCTTTATGATCAAGAAGAGCTAGAAAAATGGTTAAAGAAAGTACAAACCGACGAGGACGGTTTAATTACTTCTCCAGACCCTATCAAATTTGTCAGAAAAGTACAAGAAACGATTGAAAACGCCCACTATTCGGCGCGGGCTCATTTGCTCAAATTAGACTCTGTCATTGACCAACAAAGCAAGGTTGTCTATCAAATGCGCGATCACGTTTTAGCGCTTCAAAATGAGGATATTATTTTGGAAGTCCTTCAGCGCATCAAAAACTATTTAATGCAGACAATTGATAAATATTGCCAGCCGGACATCTTTTTCGAAGACTGGAATATCAAAGGGCTTCATGAAGAATTAAGCTTTGCCTTTTTGCAATTTAACAAAACGATCGATCATTTTAGCGGTTTGGAAAAAGAAGAAATTACACAATTAGTATTGGAAGAATACGAGTCTCTCAAATCCGAAATGCTGGCGCTGCAGCACAACGAAGCGAACACTCTACGCTTGAAACATTTCATGATTCAAACGATTGACTCGAACTGGATTGCCCACCTTAATAGATTAACCATTTTAAAAGATGGCATCCATTTGCGCGGTTATGGTCAAGAAGATCCGTATCGCGCCTTCGAAATGGAGGCGTTCCATGAATTTGTCCGTTTTCAACAAAACATCGACGCCGAGACGGCCATCCAAACGATAAACTATTTAAAAAGCCAATTGGATGTCGAGCCACATCGACTAGAGGAGGATTTCTATGATTTTTAAACGAAAAAGAAAACAACAAACTGATCTTTTGGATCCAGCGCCTGTCCAAGATGACGATAGGAAGGAAGAGAAAGATTTCAAGACGACATTATCATTCCATCCCGATTGGGATTTATCTCCTCAAGAAAAATATGTGTATCAATTTTATCACGAGCAGCTTCCGCCGTTGAAACCTAATCAAATTTCCATTTCAGGCATGAAACTCATCGAATATAACGACGGATTCGTCGTTGTCGCATTTTTGCGCAGCACTCTTCCTAAGCCGATTCGGTTGGAACGCATTCGTTTATTGCTGCTCGATGAAAACGGACAAGCGATTGCGAGAAAACAATTTGACATGGACAGCTTTGGCGAACTCCCGCCAATGACGGCAAGGCCGTGGAGATTTCTTTTCTCGCCAGAAGATAAACTTGTCGATAAAATCCCGACGGAAAACTGGAAAATAGCCTTTGAACTAAAGGAATCTAATCCTTTACCGCATCGCCTCGATTTAGAAGAGAGCTGGGAACGGTCCTTGTCAGCACAGCAGCGCGAACATTTGCAAAAATTAGTAGAAACATTACCGCCGCTTTCTGCCGGGGAAATTAACTTTATGGGGATAGAAGCGAAACTCAATGAGCAGCGCGATTTAATCGTGACATTGCTTATTCGCAACGGCAGCGATAAACATATTCAGTTAGAACAAATTCCATTAATCGTGGAGGACGCTTCCGGAGAAGTCGTATGCAAGGGGCTGTTCGAACTGAAACTCGAGGTCAAAGCCAATACGAGTAAACCGTGGACGTTCATTTTCCCTGCTAATCTACTATTAAAGGAAAATATCGATTTAACAACCTGGAGAGTATATCCACCGCAATCATAATGCCGAAAGGCTGCCCTGAAACCTAACGGGCAGCCTTTGCTTTCAGATCTCCAGCTTACGGATTCGTATGACACATAGGCGCTTTATTTTGCTGCACTAATTTCTAAAAACGCTCCTTTCTTCATCGCGACCCCGTCCTTGCTCTTAAACAGAGGAGGAATGACCAATAAATAACTTTCCCCTTTTTCTAGTTTTTCCGTTGGTTTTACCACTAATTGCGTTTCTTTAAGAATCTGAACGGTCACTGGCACTTCCTGTCCACCAATATGGTATAGTTTTACCCCATTCAAGCTCCCATTGGCCAACGGGCGAGAAAATTTAATAGTAAATGTTTTATCTACCGGAACATTGCGCAGTTTTCCGAAAGACTGGTAGCCTTTCAATTGCTGCACAAGCAAGTCGCGATGAGCCGCATATAGCTCCTTGTTAACCGCCGTCACGATGTTTGGTTTTACCCCAATGTTATGAATAGGAGTTCCTTTTGGCGAGAAAAAGTGTGCAACCGTCAACTTCAACATGCTTCCGTCCGACAGCTCAAACATTTCCTGCATCGAGCCTTTGCCAAATGTCCGCTGTCCATACAGCATTGCGGCCTGTTGCTCTTTCACCGAAGCGGCGACCATCTCCGAGGCGCTGGCGCTAGAGGAGTTTACCAATACTTTGATCGTTCCTTTCATTTGAACAGGCTGGACTACCGCTTGATAAATGTCCGGTTTATTCGAACGATCGCGAAGCTGAAACGCATATTTCGCATTCGGGAAGAAGCCGATGATTCGCTGCGCTGCATCCACGTAGCCGCCTGGATTGTCACGCAGATCAAAAATCCATCCTTTTACCCCGGAAAGGGAGCGGATTGCCTTCTCTATATCCCTTACCGAGCTTGTATCAAAACTGTACAGCCGAATATATCCAATGTTTCCTGCCAATCTTTTAGATTCGACATTTGGCCAGTCCAGTTTTTCACGATTGACCGTCACCGAAAACGTTTCGTTCGTTGCCGGACGAAAAACCTTCAAATGGACCGCTGTCCCTTCCTGGCCGGAAATCAAGCTCAGTACGATTTCTTTCGCATCATTTGCGACCGGACGGCCATCCACTTCTGTAATGATATCCCCCACGCGCAATCCGGCGCGCGCCGCCGGCCCATTTTCCAAAACGGACATGATTTTAATCCCTAAATCATCTTCTTCCATCATAATTCCTATTCCTACAAATTCCATATCAATCGATTGCAGAAATTGCTTATACTCTTCCGCTGTCATATATGTAGAATACGGATCTAAATGTTTAACAATTTCCTGCGGGGTAGTTCCTTTTAATACTTGTTCATTCACCGGCTCTACGTAATACTCTTGAATAATCTGGCGTACTTCATCTAATACTTTCGACGAAGCAGGTTCTGCGGCACGGGCGCTTACGTCTAGCGTTGCAAAAACAGAGAAGCAGAGAAACAACGCTATCATTATCCTACTAATTTTTTTCATGTCCATATCCCTTCTTTCCGAAACAGTGATTATTCAATATCCAACACAGCCGGCGTTTTCAATTCCTGAAGATACACGCTTAACTGTTTACGTGTATTAGCGTCTTGCACTTTCGGCAGCCACTGTTCGCATAAAGCAAGCAGCCGCTCCGCTCGATTTATATCGTCATTCTCATAAGCATCGATAATTTTGTCCATCGCTATCATGATGTTGATAGGGTAAAAAATGCGTTGTTTTATCGCTTCTGCCGGGCGCTCGAACGCCGCCGCCATTTTCTGGCGAATAGCCGCGTCGGAAACTTTCGAAATCAATATCGTCGTCTTTTTCAGCTGCTGGTTAAAAGATGGATATACATCATACAAAGTATCTAAGTTTCCTGACCGAAGCGCTCGATCTAACTGCGATGTCAAAGCGGTTAACCGCTCTCCGCTTTCCACTGCACTAATATAGTAGGAAGCCCGTTGAATCGTATGATAGCTGTTTGCTATTCTTTTAGAATACCGCTGCCTATCCGTCTTATTGTTTATCCGCGCCATCTCTTTTTTCGCTGCCTCATAATCTTTTTTCACCTGATTGTAAAGACTATATGGCTTGGAAAGACGGCTTGCTTTCATTGTTTGCTCCAGCTGGGCGGCGTGTTTCTCCAGCCGCTCTAGCGCTGGAAACGAAGCGGCTTCTGACCTTTCTGCAATTCCTCCCCATATAAAAGGCAAAAATAGTATGAAAACGATAATCCATATCCGCCAATGCCCTTTTCCGTTGTCCCTCACCATTGTTCACCTACTGTCTATAAAAATATAAAAATTATATTTAAATTTTAATCGAAAGCATAAAGAAATAAAACAGATAATTTTTCAATTTTTCTATTTCCTGTCTTTTCATTCCAATGGCATACATCGCTATTCGCATCTTCTTACGGCTGCTAGCCAGCCATTTGGATTCCCAATAAAAAAACTGACTCTTCAGTCGTGCGCCACGACTTCATGAGTCAGCTTTGATTAGCTAAAATCCGGCCAGTTTATTTGTTGCTTGTCTCCATCAATTTTCGCCAATGTGCGATACCGGAATGGTACAAGCGCTTCTTTCGGTTTATCCAAAAACGCCATAGCCAGTTCAAAAGGAATCAAGTCGAATTGATCTTTGTTTTCAGCAATTAAATACAACCCAACAATTTTCCCTTGTTGCGATAAATCTATGCTAAGAAAGGCGGGATAATACGTACGGTCACGCGCCTCCAAAACGGCCTTAGCGATAACGACGTTATTTTCCTCCTCTTCCACATCAGGATTATCAATCTTTTCCAGAACCTTAACCGCCCACCCTTGCTTTTTGTATCCTCCGATTAGTTTAGGAGGGTTTTTTTGCAATTCCTTTAATAACTCTTGATCCATAGTAACCATTGATTCCCCCCTTATCATTCATAAACGGGTTCTGCTTTATAATACACATATTTGCAAACGAAATGCAAATTACTTATTATGGAAAAAGAAAATGGGGAAAATATACTCCTATTCATGGTAAATTGCGCTTATATTATCTACATATATAGTTCCCATGTTTTTGTTTGCTTCATTTACTTCCATATATCGCACCGGTATTTCCAGTACGATTGGAAGCGTTAAATGAGCAGGAACCGTTGCAGTTACATATTTCCATCCTGTCCAATTCACGCTTTTGGCGAAATCCAGCCATACGCGTTTTCCGCTGCCGTCTTTCAGCTGTGCGCGAAGCCAATGGCCGCCGCCATCTCCGTATACCCACATGCCGATTTGTTTCGGATATCCTTTTAGTAAAATCCCTTCTTTTCTGCTTGCATACACACCAGAAGTTCCTTTCGTGCCGCGGAAGTCATACGATATTTGTAAAGAGCGTCTCCCTGTTTTGGCGGTCTTGTCCGTTACAGAAACAGCAGCGGAAACATAGCCTACCCCCGATGCAAGCCATTGTCCTTCTTCCGTCTGCTCAAAGTCATCAATCATCTCATCTTTTTCTATGCCAACGTTCGGATCTCTTTCTTCCTTATAAATCACAAGAAGTGCATTAGCGACAGGGCGAGGCTTGCCGTCTGACGGCTTATTTTCAATGACAAGACTTCCGTCTTTCTGGCGTGCGACAAACGTCGAAGAGCCGCCGCCATCCAGCGTCATCGCCTCTACTGCACCAAAATCTTTCATCAATTTTGCCAATTCATCCAATGTCAAACCATTGCTATGATTTGGATTTCGGCCGTCCACGACCACCATCAATACATTTCCATTCGAATCAATTCCAATCGCTGTCCGAGGATGAGCCCCAGCGATAGGAAACGATTGTACTACCCCATTAGCAACAAGACGATACCGCCCGCCTACCGCTTCTTGAACGCCATCCCATGCTTCTTGATCATAATGAATGGAAATTTCCACCGTGTCTCCTTCTTTTGCCTGCTGCAAATACTGGCTTGCTTGTCCATGTCCTGATAAAACAATCTCCCCTGGAAGCAGCGGCTCATTCCCCTTGCCGACAATCACCTGTTTTACCGTTCCCGTTAATGTGCCATTTCCATTTAGTTTTCCTTGTAAATTAGTTAGTACTACTTCTGTCCCAAGGGAATTCGTTTGCGTCGAACTCGAAAAATATGGAGTGTAAATGACTAAATGATTGGCAAAACGCGGTTTATTGATCGAATCTACCCGATAGCTGTTTCCGCCATTGATTTTCATCTCTATCATTACGTCTGGATTGCCAATCATCGGCTTTCCATTAGAATTCATTCCAAAAATTACTCGTTCTTGAACAGGAGTCGTATTTGTTGTAATAATTTCTCCCTGATGAACCATTAAATCAACAGGCGATCCATTCGCTTTAAAATAGTCGCCATTAACCGCCCCAAGGACATAGCGCCCATTTCCGTTATAACGGTTTGCCTGCTGAAGAACCGGCTCCAGTCCGAGTACCTGTTCGTTTGATAAAGCCGTTTCAATCGCAATCTTTTCGTCCGACAATTCAACGTCCAGTTTATAAACGTGCTGCTTGCCTCGCGGACTACGAATCTCTAATTCTGATTTTTCCACCCCAGGCATGATGGAAGAAGAAGACTCTTCCATAACGGTTCCAACCGATAATTGTTTTAATCCATACCATTCTGGATTAACTAGTTTCAATTTTTCCCTAGATGGCGTTTTATATAGAACGTACCCTTTTATATTCGTAACGTAACATCCGCTGCCGACACCGTACTGCCCCCCGAATGCGGAATCATAGGAATAAACCCGGTATTGCTCCCCAGGCTTTAAAATTCGAACTAATCGCAGCTTTCCGTTTTCCCTTTTCCATAGATTAATTGGCTTTATAATTTCCAGTTTTCCAATTTGTCCTTTAACGAGCCTCATCCCTTCCCAATACACAACATTTCCCGCCGCCTTTATTGGCTGTTCAGGCCAAAAGGCAAGACAAAGAAGCAAGGTGAGGCACCATACGATAAGCTGCCTTCTTGTCACTGGACAACTCTCCCTTTATTTCTATATTTTTCGACATACGTTTCTTATTATACGACAAATTATCCTAAAAAGGGTATCATTTCCATACGTTTTACAAAAAAAATTCTATTTCGACAGTTCTTATATTCTCGAACACTGCGCCGTCTGCATTGGTTCCCTTATTTTTCCTAGTTTCATAAAAAAGAGACTAACTTTAAAAGAGAAATACTCCCTATCTGTTAGTCTCTTTCCAATCAAACTTACGGGGTATAAAAATTTTGCGTATAGTACGGTTGTCCAAAAGAATTAAAAGCAACGCCTACCCCTAGCCGCTGATAATTAGGATATAAAATATTTTGCCGATGTCCAAGTGAATTCATCCATGCCTCATGAACAAAAATGGCGTTACGTTGTCCCCAAGCGATATTTTCCCCAGCATCGCTATAGGAAATGCCATTGCGCTTCATACGGTCAAACGGAGACAAGCCTTGCAAATTGATATGGTTAAAATATGCGTGTTTGGCCATATCTTCGCTATGCTTTCTCGCGGTCAGCGCTGCTTTTCCATCCCACGATAAAAGCGGAAGATGATTTTTCGAACGAACGGCGTTCACCAAATCAAAAATTTGATATTCATACGCTGTTCGCAACTCGGCGCTGGCCGTCCCATAAAACTCTGCCTTTCCGTTCTCCAGCTCTTCTTTCACAATCTGAACAGCTGTAACGTGATTATTATTATATTTGTCATAAAAAAAGGTGACATAAATTCCATCAAGCCGGTATGTATCGTATTCCTCACTTTTTATCATATATAGAACATTTCCTTTTTGAATATATGTAAGCGGTGTGCCATATTTCGACTCGACTTCTTGCTTCGACGCGCCAAGCGCCACGCCTGTTTTTGTACTCACCATCGGCTGATTCGTATACATCGCCGCGATGCGATCATGCTGGTAGCTAATCATCACAAAATCCTTATAACTCCCGCGGTCATACGCTTCCCAATACAATCCATAATCATTCCGCGTCTTCCGCTTTGCTTTCCCATAGATGGCTTCCACTTTAGAACGCGGATCACCAATGGCCAAGCGATTCATGGAAACAGCCGCGCTCGTCCGCTTTGCTTGCTGAATGCAGGCAACCATCGCCAATTTAGCTTTCGAAGGCGTTTCAAATTTGATATTTCCATCCCGCTTAACGTAATATCCCCCGCCGACGTTGAAATAATCGGACTGAATAGCATAAATACGGTAAAAGCTTCCTGGATACAATGTCCGTACCACAACAGGAGTGCTGCCATCAAACTTTACTAAACTAGTTTTCTTTAACACTGTTAACCGGCCGATTTGCCCCGGTTTCAGCTCTTCTCCATCCCACCAGACTTTTGCATTTCCTGTATACGATGCGCAGCTTTCCGCCTTCGCATCCGAAAAAGAAAATGGCGCAATCAAACTGCCAGCAACAAGCAAAATAAACACAAGGCAAGCACGAATGATAACCATTGATTCTTTGCTCCTCTCTTTTCCTTCTTTGCTTGGTTCCTAGTCTATTTTTTGCACACCTCTTTTTTTAATAATATTACTCTTTTACAATGGAAAACAATGATCAATTTTCAAAAAACAACCTCTATTCCTTAACGAGGAATAGAGGTCATAGTGATGATGCTTATCGTTAATTTCGCTGAATTTGATGTTGGAACAGCATTGCAATCAGAAAATACACTTAATTGTAATATTTATTAATTTCCTCTAACTGTTTTAACTTCGTCTTCGATGGGGTTTCGTATTTCACCGCTGCATCTTTCTTCACATAATAGCCGCCGCCAACACCATACATGCCATTTTTATAGCTATATACTCGAAGTTCTTCTCCTTTTTTCAATTTACGCACAGACGTTAGCTTTCCTTTGGCATCCATTTTCCATAGATAGGTGTCTTTTAGTACCGTCACTTTACCGATCTGTCCTTTAATTAATTTTACTTTTCCCCACCATACGCTTGGTTTTGGAGCGGTGACGGTTAATGTGTACTGGTCGTTGAATATATGCCAATCGTTGTCTTCTACTACAATATAGTATTCTCCTTTATTTAAGCCGATTTCCGTGTAATATCCGTCATAATCGGTACTTGGATCCGTCGAGAATGATGTTAATTTGTTATTATCTTTATCATATATAGAGACATACTTGCTGTATCCTGTATTGCTTAACAGCACTTTTACTTTTGTAGGCTGCGGAAGCGTAATTTTATAGTAATCCTTGTCATATTCATTTTTAACGAATCCTTCAATCTCACTATTTAATTTTATAGGATCCGCTGTTCGTAAGCTATCGTTAAATTCTTTTTCATAATTGTCCCCTTCTTTGAAAGTAAGTTCAACTTGGTAGGGAGAATCGCTTATGCGCCAATCATTATCCTCTACTTTGATATAAAATTCCCCAGCTGGTAAGCCGACACTAGCAGTAAATGCCTCATAGGCACTTTTATTATCGGTATAAAAATACGCCAATTCTCCATGATCTTTTGTTAAAATGCTGATTTTTTTGTTCGTACCCTCATTTGGCATTGTAAACGTTAATTTTCCTGGCTTCGGCAAAATGATTTTATAATAATCATCATCAGAATCGCTCTCAATAACTCCTTCAATCACATTATTTACGTTAACCAAAGTAGCTTCAGCTAAATTTTCATTTGGCTCTTGTTCATACGTATTTCCCGCTTTAAAAGTCAATGTGAACGAATACGGTGCATTATTTATATAATAGGAATTCCCTTCTACTTTTACAAAGTAATCGCCTGCTGCTAAACCAACACTATTTTGAACCATATCATATGCACTTTCCGGGTTATTAAACAAGTCAGCCTGAGTATTACCATTTTTGTCAATAATACTAATTTTGAAGTGCTCCCCTTTATTAGGAAGTGAAAATGTAACAAGTCCTGGTTGTTCTAAAGAAAATTTATAATAATCGTCGTCGTCACCATCTTTCACAATACCGCTATACGTGTCATTTACCGTAATTGGTGTAGCATTCGCCATGTTGCCATTATCTTCTGTTTCATACCCTTCACCATGCGCAGCAGAAGGGGCGAAAAACAGAGTGCTTGAAAACAACAGACCAGCTGTCATAGCCCCCGAAATCCATTTCTTCATACTATTTACCCCCCATATAGATTTATTTTCTACCGTAAATGTTAATATAGTTCTTTATTACCATCAAGCATTTTTATGTAAAAAATTCTAATAAATCTTTATTCTACCATTTTATTATTAATCTAACAGTTCACATTAAGTCCTTTTCTGAATCAGTCTGTTCCTGTTATGTATCTTCGCCATTTAGCCAAAATTCCCAACAAAAAAGAAAAAGCAGCTCCCGAATGACCCAAAGGTGCTGCTCTACTCTTTTTTTGCTTCCTTTAATATCATCAGCTATAAAATTCTCATTCGTTCGGATATAACGCTTTTACCTTATCTAACAACCGCTTTGGCGGTGTTTCATATTTAACGTGCGAAGGTATTTTCGTGACGTAATACCCGCCGCCTAAACCGTATTGTCCGCCATAGCGGTTATCATACTTATATACACGATATTGTTCACCTGGTTTTAACACCCTTACAAAGTGCAGCCGATTCGCCTTATCTCGCTTCCACAAGTTAATCGGCTTAAGAACGGTAATTTTCCCTATTTGCCCTTTTTTCAATTCCTCTTTTCCCCACATCACAATCATTTTCGGATTCGTCTTGATCGCAACTAATTCTACGTATTCCGGATCGCCGTAATCTAAAGACGGATTTTCCCATTTTATCAACCCGACATGTTTTGCATAGTAGCGATATCTTCCATCGCTTTCTTTTACTTCCACAACATTTTTAAATGTCCCCGCTTTTGTTTTCACTGTTTTGGTTAATGACGTGATCGTGCAAATGATTTTTTCTCCCTCGTCATTGACATAAGACCAAGTTGTTCCTACCTTGACCGGATAAACGAGATGGGTAAAAGAATAACCGTAATCGAAATTCCCTGATCCCGATACGAGCCCATGTTCATCTTCTCTATAGTATACGGTAAACGGGTCGTCTTCTTCACCATAGGAATAAATGCCTTTCCATATATAAAGGCCATCTTTCACATGGCTAAACTCCTCGATGCTAATTCCTTCGTAGTAGGCGTACGTCAAAATTTTTGTTGGGTCGGGCATATAGCTATCATATCCACTTGCAAATGCTTTTTCGGTAAACGGCATGGCCGTAAACAATACGGCGAAAGCAGCCAGCAAAGATAAAATACGGAAAGCAACAACTTTTTTCATTTCTTCTCCCTCCTTGATAACAACGTTATTCATAGGAAGAAAATCATATTCCTATTTCTTAACATAAAAAATGGCCTCTATTTCCAACAGGAAATAGAGGCCATAGAAACTACCATGTCCTTTTACCATATACCATCATATACGATACCGTGCCTGATGATATAGTTCTTCTTATTTCTTAACGGTAACTGTTATTTCGATACTATCCCCATAAGCTTCCGGCTCGAATGTTAAAATTTCCTTTCTAATGAAATTCATAGGAAAGAAGTTTCCCATTAACTAAATGCTATTTGTTACTTAAATACAGAATAAGGTACTTTCACTTCAGGCATCCCCTCTGAATAAGGTGCAACTTCGTATTCATAAAACTTAATGACTATTCCGTTCGAAGTAAAATAAAATGGACGGCTATTATTCACTTCAATTTTTGGCAACTCTTCTGTAAAAATGGATTCCCCCCGATTTGCTCGGTTTGTTAAATCGATAATCGCATATTGTTTAATCTTATTAAGAGCAGACTCGCTTTTTGCAACATCGCTTAAATATAAACGTTGACCTGTCAAAACGTTAAAATTATACGCAGTTACCGTAGACATTCCGTGTACGCCGCCAGTATACATATAATCGTAAATTAAAATGCTAAGCAGATTGTTTTCATTATATTTTACTTCATAAGACACTTTATATTCGTAATCGAACATAAACTCTGGCAAGTCCCCGCTAGATTGCTCACGATCTTCTTGTTCCATTTTTTCCAGTTCCAAATAAGCGTTATAAGAGGCACGAACGTGCTTTTTGAGTGTTTCGTTAATTTTATCTTGAGCATCCTTGCTGATTAACCCTGTCACTTGAGGATAATCAAGAGTATTGTTATAGGTACGTTTGACAATTTTTACTCCTAACGCTTGAAGTTTTGCCTTTGATGGAGTTTCATACTTGACTCGATTGTCCCGATCAACAAAGCATCCTCCGCCAAGCCCGAGTTTTCCCGGAAGAAACGTGTAAATGCGGTACACTTGACCTGGATTTAATTTCCGAACTATTTTCTTTTTGGTTCCATTCAATTGGTACAGCTCTGTTTGTTTCAAAATGGTTAGTTTGCCGATTTGCCCTTTCTTTAATTCCATTCCGTCCCATAACACTTTCGCTGATGCGGTATTATAGAGAGAATTCCCAAATACAAACAGAAAACAAACAACTACAGCTACAATCCGCTTTTTCAAAAATATTCCCCCTTCATAAAAATAAATGATGGTGAACAAATTTTACCTTATTTTAAATATAATTACAAATATATTTTTACAAAGATGGTATAAAAGGAATAACCAAATCGTAACTATTAAGTCCATCGCTAGTTAATTTGATAGAAAGCAACACAAAGTTGGAAGCTGAATAGGTTACTAAAGCTCTTTCTTTATTTCATACGTGTTTATCGAAATTGAAATTTATTACATTAATGTTACATATTTTGCAATTTTAAATCATTTTGTTTTCGTTTATACTAAACTAGTATTATTTTGAAATGGGGGTTATTATATGAAAAAATTGATTCCTTTTACTATTGCCGCATCTCTTGCCATCACAACATTGCCCGCTTCTGCGTTTGCGATTGAATCCAATGATCCTGAGCTTCAAAGCTATCTAAACGAGATCGGCATGACATCGGAAGAATTGAAAGAATATTTGGACTACGATGGCTACACATTAGAAGATTTTCAAGATGTCGATGAGCTTCGCAACGAGCTTGGCGAGGTGCTGACAGAAGAAAATTTACAACAATTACTTGAAGATTATGGTTTAACGAAAGAGGAGTTAAAACAACTTCTTATCGACAACGGGGAACTAGAACCAAACGAAGAAATTACGGACGCGTTTAAGTTTTATAACGACTTAGAGGAATACCTCGATTTTGAACAATCATATTTAACACCGATTACCGAAGAAACACTGGCTGATTTCTTGCAAGAACGTGATATGACAAAAGAACAATTGCTCGCACTTCTTAACAGCCATCATGAATCATTAGAAGACTACAGCTCCATCGGCGAATTGGCTGATGCGATCGATTATTATCAAAGCTTAACCCCGCTTACGGAAGAAACATTAAACGAACTTTTAGACGAACTTGGACTTACCCGACAACAACTGGAAGAGTTGCTTGCGGAAAATAACGATTCGTTAGACAACTATACGACAATGGAAGAACTATCTGAAGCCATTGTCGACTACATGCTTCCTGATTTAGAAGAGCTTGGCCTGACAGACGCTGAACTGGAAAAATTGTATAATCACTTCGAATCACTGAATATGGAAGACCCGCAATTCGCAAGCAAAATGGAAGAGCTCGGCAAGCGGCTGGAAGCCATTAGTTTGTACGATTTTGAAGGAGTAAAAGAGCTGTCTCCAGCACAAATAGCGGAAATTGCCGATGTGATGAACGATATGCTTGACACTTTCCAATTAGACGTGAAATTTTATTTGACGAAAAACGGGGAGAAAAAGCCATTAAGCCTATCCGCGCTGATGACGATGGAATCAACTAACGGCTATGACCTCTTTATCGAAATTTATAACAAACAAGGGGAACTGCTTGCCGACTTCATATTGACAGAGGACATGTTCAACTCTGATTTATTTGAAGACGTAGGCGAAGATGTAGAGAAAACGGGAAAAGTCGCAATGATTGAGAAAAAGATTGAGAAAAAAGCACAACTAAAACCGGTAAAAAGAACAGTAAAAGGAGCAAAACTTCCAAAAACGGCTTCCCCTTATGCAGCGAATATGCTGCTAGGCATTGCCTTTATTGCGATCGGTGCTTTCCTATTACGCTTCAGAAAAGGAGCAGAAGCAAAGTAATGCAAAAGCAACGAATCGTTCGCTTTCTTGGCATTAGCTTGATAGCAGTCGGTTTCGCACTCGTCCTGCTCTATGGCTACAAATTTGGAAAAGGAATCAACGCCGCCAAACCGTTGCCAAAGGAAACTGAAACAAAAACAATCGCTGCACCGTCGAAGACGGCTGCAGCAATTTACCTACGCCAACCGAGAATGGGAGAACATATTGGCGAGCTCATCATTCCGAAGCTGAACGCCAGTCTTTCGATTTACCACGGCACCAATGAAGAAGAGCTGGAAAAGGGAGTCGGACATTACGCCGGAAGCGTTCTGCCGGGAGAGCCGGATAACTGCGTACTTTCAGGACACCGTGACACCGTCTTCCGCAAACTCGGCGAAGTGGGAAAAGGTGACTTGCTGGTGGTCAAAACGGTTGCAGGCGAGTTTACCTACAAAGTCCGTAAAGTGCGAATTGTAGATGCCGATGACAGAACCGTCATCGTGCCAAAGCCAAAAGCAACATTAACCGTATCTACTTGTTATCCGTTCGGCTACATCGGCGCGGCACCGAAGCGGTATGTTCTTGTCGCCAACTTAGTAGAGGCAAGGGATTGATGGCTACCTATTTCTTCACTCCCTATAAATCATTTTACATGCAATAATCCCACAGGAGTTTCTGTGGGGTTTTTCAAAGCGTTGAAAAAGTCGGACGTTAAGGAAAAGTTCACAAGGAGTGTGAACTTTTAGCTTGTCGGCTTTGTCGACAAATTGAAACCCTTGCGTGGCAAGGGTCAGACTGTAGACAAAATAGAGGCTGTCCTCAAAAGGTCGTTTTACCGACCTTTTGGGACAGCCTCGTTTTTCAACAGTCTGAAAATCCTACTCGTTTTGAGTAGGATTTTTTATTATTTTGTAATCTGCTTTTGAAATATGGATTATTACCATAATTTAATGTATTATAAAAATATTGGTATAATTAACATTTTCATATACTTGAATAGGGGGATTAGTAATGAAAAATTGCTATCACTTTTTGTTTTAATTTTATCCATAGGATTATTAAGTGGATGTGTAAAAGGTGTTTTAATAAGGATGGGAGTACAGACCTAATTATGATGTAGGATTTGAGAGTACTTTACTGAGGCTTGCTAGCTCAGATGGTCAAAATCCGATTGAGGGAATACGTAAACAAGCCGAAGAACAACGATTTACAGTTGCTAACTACAAAGAGAACGGATATGCAGGAATAAGAGCGAAAAAGCATGTTGATAAATTAAATGATGTTCCTATTTTCTATACTACGGCGAACAGTAAAGACGAAAAACCTGTAAAAATTGAAAAAGTTTTTTTAGTATGCGATACGTATTGGATACACAACTCGATCTAAGTGATATGACAATGGATTCGGTTCAAAGATATAAAATTAATATATAAATAAAATATACGCAGCAAGTTGCACCATAAACATGCTTTCACCTACTTTCTTTTTTCCAATTATAAGATGATGTATAAAATTTTGTGTCAAGCATTTGGCTAGACCAAAAGAAAAAGGTAGGGTATTCTCTGATTTGGCCAAAAATCTTAGAGAAAGGAGAACCCTACCTATGTCTAAAAGTATACCGAATTTAGACTGGCTCAATCAACTGGAAAACGCCATTCGTCAGTTTGTAAAGGAAAAATTAGAGTTGATCATGAAGGAA